>DATBXZ010000280.1:0-5001 GCA_036513995.1 Solirubrobacterales bacterium
CCGCGCTCTGCGGTGGCCCGTGATCCGCGGTGTCGTTGCGCTCGGCGAGTCGATGAAGATCGGCTTCAAGGCCCTCGCGATCTCCGCCAACGCCCAGCTCGAGGAGGACGAGGAGGGCGAGAAAGAGGAGATCGGCGGCTGGGTCTGGGGCCTGACGATCGTCTTCTCGCTGCTGCTCTCGATCGGCCTCTTCTTCGTCGTCCCGGTCGGCCTCACCAGCTTGATCAAGGACCAGCTCGGCTCTCCCCTCCTCTTCTGGCTGATCGAGGGGATCCTGCGCACGGGGATCTTCATCGGCTACATCTTCGCGATCAGCAAGATGCCCGACCTGCGGCGCGTCTTCGAGTACCACGGCGCCGAGCACAAGACGATCTCCTGCTACGAGGCCGAAGACGAGCTGGTCCCCGCGCGGGCCAAGCTCTACTCGCGCCTGCACCCGCGCTGCGGCACCAGCTTCCTGCTGATCGTGATGGTGCTGGCGATCTTCGTCTTCGCCCCGATCGGGCTACCGGCCTGGTACTGGCTGGTCGCCTCGCGGATCCTCGGCATCCCGTTGATCGCCGGCCTCTCCTACGAGGTGATCAAGTGGGCGGGGAAGAATCGACGCAAAGCTTGGGTGCGGGCGGTGATGTGGCCGGGCCTGATGCTGCAGAACCTGACCACGCGCGAGCCCGACGAGGAGCAGCTGGCTGTGGCGATCGCCTCGCTCAACGCGGTCCTGGCCCGGGAGGACCCCGAGGAGGCCGCCAAGCAGCAGCACATCGAGATCGTCGCCTAGGGCGCCCGCCGCCCCCGGTTTAGGGTTGTCGCGATGATCGATCGGCTGGTGGAGCAGATTCAGGCGCGGTTCGCCGACCTCGAGGGGCAGATGTCGGACCCCGCGGTGATCGCCGATCGCGAGCGCTACGCCGAGGTCGGCCGCGAGTACCGGGAACTGCAGCCGGCGCGCGAGCTGGCGCTCGAGTACGCGACCCTCAAGGACGACCTCGAAGGCGCCCGCGAGCTGCTCGAGGAGGGCGAGGACGAGGACATGCGCAGGGTCGTCGAGGAGGCGCCGGCGCGCCTGGCGCAGCTCGAAGAGGAGATCCGCCTGGCGATGGTCGAGCGCGACCCCAACGACGACAAGAACGTGATCGTCGAGATCCGCGGCGGCACCGGCGGCGACGAGGCGGCGCTGTTCGCCGGCGACCTCTACAAAATGCTGACCCGCTACGCCGAGGAGCGCGGCTTCTCGACCGAGGTCCTTTCGCAGTCGGTCTCCGAGATGGGCGGCTTCAAGGACGTGACCTTCGCGGTCAAGGGCGATGGCGCCTACTCCGTCTTCAAGTTCGAGGGCGGTACCCACCGCGTCCAGCGCGTGCCGGAGACCGAGTCCCAAGGCCGGATCCATACCTCGACGGCGACGATCGCGGTGCTGCCGGAGGCCGAGGAGGTCGAGGTCGAGGTCGACCAGAACGACCTCCAGATCGACGTCTACCGCTCCTCCGGCCCGGGCGGCCAGTCGGTCAACACGACCGACTCGGCGGTGCGGATCACCCACAAACCGACTGGCATCGTCGTCTCGATGCAGGACGAGAAGTCCCAGCTGCAGAACAAGGACCGGGCGATGCGGGTGCTGCGGGCGCGCCTGTACGAGCGCGAGCTGGCCGAACAGCAGGCGAAGATCGCCTCCGAGCGCAAGGCCCAGGTCGGCAGCGGCGAGCGCTCGGAGAAGGTCCGCACCTACAACTTCCCCCAGGGGCGGGTCACCGACCACCGGATCAAGCTGACCTCGCACAACCTCGACGGCGTGCTCGGTGGCGACCTCTCGGAGTTCACCGACGCTTTGGCCGCGGAGGAGAAGCGGCAGCCTCCAGCCTCTGCCGCGGTTGGCTGACGTGCAGCAAGCTTTGGATGCCGCCACGGATGGCCTCCGGGCGGCCGGGGTCAAAGATCCCCGCCTCGACGCCGAAGTAATGCTGGCCGAGGCAACCGACCGCGAGCGGGCGGCGCTGGTCACGGAACCGCGAGCCGCGTTGTCGCCGGCGGCCTCGCGGCTGTTCGGGGAGATGGTGCGGCGGCGGCTGCGGCGTGAGCCGGTCGCCTACATCGTCGGCCGCAAGGGGTTCCGCCGGATCGAGCTGGCCGTCGACCGCCGGGTGCTGATCCCGCGGCCGGAGACCGAGCTGCTGGTCGAGATCGCCCTCGAGCGGGCGCCGGCGAGGGTGCTCGACGTCGACACCGGCTCCGGCGCGATCGCCCTGGCGCTCGCCGACGAGCTGCCGGGCTGCGCGATCGTCGCGACCGACACCTCGCCGGCGGCGCTCGCGGTCGCCCGCGCCAACGCCGAGCGACTCGGGCTGGCCGGTCGCGTCCGCTTCCTCGACGGCACCATGCCTCCGGTGGAGGGCTTCGATCTCGTTCTCGCCAACCTCCCCTACGTCGAGGAGACGGCCTGGCCCGAGTTGCAGCCGGAGGTGACCGAGTGGGAGCCGCGGGAGGCGCTGCTGTCCGGTCCCGACGGACTCGACGCGATCCGTGCCCTCGTCGCCGAGTGCGGTCGTCGCCCGGCACCCGCCGGGAAGCAAGAAGCGACCTCGCCCGCCGCGCTGGCGCTCGAGGTGGGAGACGGCCAGGCCGAGGCGGTGCGCGAGCTTCTGCGCGAGGCCGGGTTCGGCGCGGTCGAGACGCGCAAGGACTTGGCCAGGATCGAGCGGGTAGTGGTGGGGGAGCGATGAGCGTCCCCGCCGAAGTGATCCGGATCGAGCCGGGCGGAGCCCATGCCGCCCGCTCGGCGCTGCAAAGCTGCATCGCCAAGGGAGGGGTCGCCGTGTTCCCGGCCGACGGCCTCTACGGCCTCGCCTGCGACCCGCTCGACGCCGGCGCGATCGCCCGGATCCACCGCCTCAAGGGCCGCGATGACGGCAAGCCCTCGGCGGTCATGTACTTCTCGCCGCTGGCGATGCGGGAGCTGATCGCCGGCCTCGGCCCGCGCACCGCCGCCGCGGTCAGCGCCCTGCTGCCGGGCCCGGTCACGCTCGTCGTCGCCAACCCGGGCCACCGCTACCCCTTCGCCTGCCGCGAGGACCGCGAGCGGCTCGGCATCCGTCTCCTCGCCGGCCCGCTCGGCGGGGTGATGTGCCCGGTCTTCCAGACCTCGGCCAACCTCAGCGGCGAACCGGCACCTGCCCGCTTCGAGGACGTCCCCGACTCGATCGTCGCCGGCGCCGACCTGGCGATCGACGGCGGCGCGCTGACCGGCCTGCCCTCGACCGTCGTCGACGTCGCCTCGATCGAGGAGGACGGCAGCTGGACGATCCTCCGCCACGGCGCCCTCTCGCCCGGCGACCTCAACAGCGCCCTTGCCTCGGTCGGCCTCGGCTAGCAGCCGTCGTTGCCGCGAAAGGGCAGGCGGACCAGGCGCTGGGAGGTGTTGTCGTTCTCGTTCGACTCGAAGAGCAGGTGCTCGGGGTCGACGGTCATCGTGAAGGCGAAGCAGCCGCGCAGGCCGGAGACGTCGATCCACTGCTTGTCGTAGTCGGCGGGGTAGATGTCGGACCAGCCGACCGAGGTGCCGAGCGTGACGCGCTTCTCGTAGGGATCCTGATTGCAGCCGGGGTAGTGGCGGCTGTCGGGCGAGTGCCGTCCCGGCCGCGTCCGTTCGAGGTCGCGCAGGCAGTAGTTGAGCTTGGGGCTGGTGCGGACGACGGCGCCGAGCGTCCCGTCGGGCTCGACCCGGCGCAGCTCGAAGCGAGCCAGCTGGTGGACCTTCCAGTAGGAGCCGCCGAAGTAGGAGCCGACGTCGGCGAAACGCAGGGTGGCGCGACTGCGGACCTCGATGTGGCCGCCGCCGGCGCGGTAGATCCGCTGCGTGGTCCGCATCGTCCGCCAGCCGTTGCGCCGGCCCCGCACCTCCATCGGCCCGCGACCGCGGCTGCGCACGTCGCTGGTGGCCCGCAGCAGCGCCCGCCCACCGACGTCCTGCAGATAGAGGTCGCTCGGCGGCCCGATCCGCAGGTTGGGGCAGAGCAGGCTGGCGGCTTCCGGGCCGGTACAGGGGTTCTCTGCGGCGACGGCCGAGCTCGTCGCGAACAGGCCGGCGAGGAGGGCCAGGGAGATGACGGAGAAGCGGACTCTCACCCGGCCCAGACTATCCCGACGCGTTGCTATCGTCGGCTCCCGTGAGCGAGTTGCCCGACAACTTCCAGACCGCCCCGCTGGCCGAGGTCGATCCCGCGATCGCCGCCGTCCTCGACGCCGAGCTGCGGCGCCAGCAGCGCACCCTGGAGATGATCGCCTCGGAGAACTTCGTGCCGCAGGCGGTGCTCGACGCGGTCGGCTCGGTGCTGACCAACAAGTACGCCGAGGGCTACCCCGGCCGCCGCTACTACGGCGGCTGCGAGGAGGTCGACGTCGCCGAGGAACTGGCGATCTCCCGCGCCAAGGAGCTGTTCGGCGCCGAGCACGCCAACGTCCAGGCCCACGCCGGCGCCCAGGCCAACAATGCCGCCTACATGGCATTGATCGAACCGGGCGACACGATCCTCGGCATGGCACTCGACCACGGCGGCCACCTCAGCCACGGGATGAAGCTGAACGTCTCCGGCAAGCTCTACGACCCGGTCGCCTACCACGTCCGCCGCGAGGACTATCGCGTCGACATGGACGAGGTGGCGCGGCTCGCGGAGGAGCACAGGCCGGCGCTGATCGTCGCCGGCTGGTCCGCCTACCCGCGCCAGCTCGACTTCGCCGCCTTCCGCGCGATCGCTGACTCGGTCGGGGCCAAGTTGATGGTCGACATGGCCCACTTCGCCGGCCTCGTCGCCGCCGGCGAGCACCCGAACCCGGTCCCGCATGCCGATGTCGTCACGACGACTATCCACAAGACGCTCTGCGGCCCCCGCAGCGGCATGATCCTCAGCCGTGAGGAGCACGCCAAAGCCGTCGACAAGGCGGTCTTCCCCGGCCAGCAGGGGGGGCCGCTGATGCACACGATCGCCGGCAAGGCGGTGGCCCTGCGGA
>DATBXZ010000281.1:0-9184 GCA_036513995.1 Solirubrobacterales bacterium
ATCGCCGCCCTGGTCGCCACCAACCTCGCTTATCGCAACTTCTTCACCCCAGCCCAGCAACTGCGCGAGCCGGCTGCCTAGACTCGGCGGGTGTCCCGTCAGCAGCGCCTTACCCTCGTCGCGACGATCCTCGGCTCGACCGTCGTCTTTCTCGACGGCACCGTCGTCAACGTCGCCCTGCCGTCGATCAGCGACAGCCTCGACGCCGGTCTGGCCGGGCAGCAGTGGGTGGTCGAGGCTTACCTGCTGACGATGGTCTCGCTGCTGCTGGTCGGCGGCTCGCTCGGCGACCAGTTCGGGCGGCGGCGGATGTTCGTCGCCGGCCTGCTCGGCTTCGGCGCCACCTCGGCCCTCTGCGCGATCGCCCCCTCGGACGAGTTCCTGGTCGGCGCCCGTGCCCTGCAGGGGATCGCCGGGGCGCTGCTGGTGCCCGGCTCGCTGGCGATCGTCGCCGCCACCTTCGAGGGCGCCGAGCGCGGCAAGGCGGTCGGCACCTGGACCGCCTGGACCGGGATCGCGACCGTGCTCGGCCCGGCCGGCGGCGGCGCCTTGATCGGGCTGCTCTCCTGGCGCGCGATCTTCTGGGTCAACTTGCCGCTGATCGCGGCGACGGTGGCGCTGACCCTGCACGCGGTCGAGGAGAGCAGGGACCCCGACGCCTTCCGCGGCATCGACTGGGCCGGGATCGGGCTCTCGGCCGCCGGCCTCGGCGGTCCCGTCTTCGCCCTGATCGAGCAGCCGACCCACGGCTGGGGCGACCCGCTGGTCTGGGTGCCGCTGATCGGCGGCATCGCCTGCTTCCTCGCCTTCGTCCTCTGGGAGGCGCGCGCGGCGCGGCCGATGCTCGACCTCTCGCTCTTCCGCATCCGCAACTTCGCCGTCGCCAACGTGACCACGCTGGCCGCCTACGCCGGCTTGATCGGCGGTCTCTTCTTCGTCGGCCTCTACCTGCAGCAGGTCGTCGGCTACACGCCGCTGGAGGCGGGGCTGGCGACGACGCCGGTCTCGATCCTGCTCTTCCTGCTCTCGCCGCGCTTCGGCCGGCTCGCCTCCGGCACCGGGCCGCGGCTGCCGATGACCGGCGGCCCGATCGTCGCCGGGCTCGGGCTGCTGCTGATGCTGCGGGTCGGCACCGACGCCGACTACCTGACCGACATCCTGCCCGCGATCCTCGTCTTCGGCCTCGGCCTGGCGGCGACGGTGGCGCCGCTGACCGCGACCGTGCTCGACTCGGTCGAAGAACGCCGCGTCGGGATCGCCTCCGGCGTCAACAACGGCGTCTCGCGGGTGGCGGGGCTGCTGGCGATCGCCGTGCTCGGGGCGGTGATCTCAGCCCACTTCGGGACCGCTCTGGACTCCAACCTCGGCCCGGCGCCGCTCACCCCCGCTGCCGCGAAGACCGTGTCCGACGCCAAGGCGCAGCCGCTGGCGGTGCCCGGCACCAAGCGCCTCCCCGCGGCCGAGGCGACTCGAGTCCGCACCGCCGCCGCCGATGCTTCGACCTCGGCCTTCCACCTCGGCGCCCTGATCGCCGGCCTGCTGATGATCCTCGGCGGCATCGCCTCCGGCTTCGGCATCGAGGACCCGAAGCGCCGCGCCGAGAAGGTGCCGGCCGCCGAGCCTGCATAGGCTCCAGGCAATGGCCGCCCCGATCATCTTCTCCGGCATCCAGCCGACCGGTCGCAAGCACCTCGGCAACTTCATCGGCGCGATCCAGCAGTACGTCGAGGGCCAGGACCGCGGCGAGCCGGCGATCTTCTGCATCGTCGACCTGCACGCGATCTCGGTCGCCTACGACCCGGCCGACCTGCGCGAACGGCTCTACGACACCGCCGCGATCCTGCTCGCCGCCGGCCTCGACCCCGATCGCTGCATCTTCTTCCGCCAGTCCGACGTGCGCGAGCACACCGAGCTGACCTGGCTGCTCTCCGCCGTCACCGCCCACGGCGACCTCAACCGCATGACCCAGTTCAAGGACAAGTCGGCGCGCCAGAAGGAGCTCGTTTCCGCCGCGCTCTTCTTCTATCCGGTGCTGATGGCCGCCGACGTGCTCGCCTACCGCGCCACCGAGGTTCCGGTCGGCGACGACCAGCGCCAGCACGTGGAGCTGATGCGGGAGATCGCCCGCCGCTTCAACGATCGCTTCGGCGAGACCCTGGTCGTCCCCGAGTTCCGCATCCCCGAGATCGGCGCCCGGATCATGGACCTGCAGGAGCCGGAGCGGAAGATGTCGACCACCGGCGGCACCGAGGCCGGCACCGTCCTCGTCCTCGACGAGCCCGCCGCGATCCGCAAGAAGCTCGGCAGCGCCGTCACCGATTCCGGCCGCGAGGTTCGCCGGGGCGAGGACAAGCCCGGGATCACCAACCTGATCGACATCCTCGCCGTCGCCCGCGGGATCGGCCAGGACGAGGTCGAGCGCGAGTTCGAGGGTGTCGGCTACGGCGACTTCAAGCAGGCCGTGGGCGAGAGCGTGGTCGAGCTGCTGGCTCCGGTCCGCGAGCGCTACGGCGAGCTGCGCCCCGACGAGGCGGCGCTGGAGGCCGTCCTCGCCGCGGGGGCCGAGAAGGCCCGCGCGATCGCCGCTCCCACGCTCGCCGACGTGCGCGAGCGCATGGGCTACCTCCCTGCGTAAACCGACTCACTGTCATCGTCGGCGCCATGGTCGGCGGTGATGTCCGGCCTGGCCGCTGCTTCGTCCCACCTCCAGACTAGGCTTGCCGAGTGGCGGTCGCCGACCTAGACCTCGACCTCGACATCTTCGCCGGGCCGTTCGACCTGCTGATGGCGGTCGTGCTGCGCGAGGAGGTCAGCCTGCTCGACCTACAGCTGGGCGAGGTCGTCGTCGCCTACATCGAGCACCTCGAGCGCGAAGGGGAGCTGGAGCTGGAGGTGGCGACCGAATTCCTCGTCCTCATCGCCGCCCTGCTGGAGCTGAAGTCGCGGCTGATGCTGCCCGGGCCCGAGGACGAGCTCGACGATCTCAGCCCGGAGGAGGCGATCGAGGAGCTGCTGGCGCGGATGCTCGAGTACCGCCGCTACCGCGACGCCTCGGCCGTGATCGCCGACCGCTTCGAGAGCCAGCGCGGCTACCTCTACCGCTCGGCGCCGCTGCCGGCGCAGCTGCGCCGGATCGCGGTCGAGGCGGCCACCGCCGTCTACGACCCGGACGCGCTCGGCGCCGCGCTGGGCGACCTGCTGACCGAGCCGCCCGACGTCGACATCAGCCACATCCGCCCGACCGTCTCGCTCGAGCGCCGCCTGCGCGCCCTGCGCGACGTGCTCCGCCGCCGCACCAGCTTCGACTTCGACGAGGAGTTCGGCGGCGAGGACCGGCTGACCCAGGCGGTGACGATCTTCGGGCTGCTGGAGCTGTACCGCAAGGGCGAGATCACCTGGGAGCAGGGCGAGCCGTTCGGCCCGATCCAGGTCCATAGGGCGGCGGCTACGGCATGAGCGATCTCTCCCGCACGGTCGAAGCGCTGCTCTTCCTCTCGGCCCAGCCGGTTGCGGTCGCCGACCTGGCGCGGGCGACCGAGACCACCGAGGGGCAGATCGGGGAGGCGATCGAGTTGCTGCGCGAGGACCTCGCCGAGGGCCGGCGCGGGATCGTCCTGCGCGAGGTCTCCGGCGGCTTCGCCCTCGCCAGCGACCCGGCCAGCGAGGGTGTGGCGCGGCGGCTGCTCTCGAACCCGCGGACGCCGCCGCTGACCCAGGCCCAGGCGGAGACCCTGGCGATCGTCGCCTACCTGCAGCCGGTCACCCGCCCCGAGGTCGCCCGCATCCGCGGCGTCTCCTCGGAGTCGGCGGTGCAGGGGCTGGCCGAGCGCGGCCTGATCGAGGAGTCCGGCCGCTCCCAGTTCGGCGCCGCGATCTTCAAGACCTCGGAGCTGTTCGAGCGCCTCTTCGGCCTCTCCGGCCTCGACCAGCTGCCGGAGCCCTCGCGCTTCGACCCGAGTCCCGAGGACGCGCGCGAGCTGCGCGAGAGGCTGCTCAAGGCCGGCGAACAGCGCTCAGAGCCATGAAGAGAGAGAACCGGGGGAGGACTCGCCGTCGCAACAGCGGGGAGGCTCTGTCGAGTCTTCCCCCGGTTCTCCTCTCGTGAGGCTGGCGAAGTTCCTCGCCCATGGTGGGGTGGCCTCGCGCCGGCTGTCCGAGAAGGTGATCGCGAATGGGCGCGTGACTGTGGACGGCAAGATCGTCACCGACCCGGCGCGCGACGTCGATGAGGACAACGATGTGCGGGTGGATGGGGGCCGAGTAGGCGTGGAGGCGCATGAGGTCTGGGCGCTGAACAAGCCGGCCGGCGTCGTCTCGACCGCGAAGGAGCCGGGGGAGAGGTCGGCCGTCGTCGAGCTGGTGGACTCGCCCGCCCGGCTCTATCCGGTCGGCCGCCTCGACGCCGCCTCGACCGGGCTGCTGTTGCTGACCAACGACGGCGAGCTCGCCAACCGGCTCACCCATCCCCGCTACGGCGTCGCCAAGACCTACCGGGCGCAGCTGGGCAAGGCGCCCTCCGAGCGCGACCTGGAGCGGCTGCGCCGCGGCGTCGACCTCGAAGACGGGCGCACGGCGCCGGCCGAGGTCACGCGGCTGAAGGAGCGTGAAATCGAGATCGTCCTGCGCGAGGGCCGCAACCGCCAGGTGCGCCGCATGGTCGAGGCGATCGGCAACCGGGTGACGGCGTTGCGCCGCGTCCGCTTCGGCTCGCTGGCGCTGGGCCGGCTGGCCGAGGGCGGCAGCCGCCGCCTCAACCCCGAGGAGATCGCCCGGCTCTGGAAAGATGCGGAGTCGTGAGCGAGGAGATCGATGCCGGCTCCTACGAGCCCCCCCGCCAGCGCCTCTTCGCCGTGCGCGGGGCGACGCAGGCCGACGCCAACGAGGCGGAGACGATCCTCGCCGCCACCGGGGAGCTGATGCGCGAGCTGATCGAGCGCAACGGCGACCTCGAGCCCGAGGCGATGGTCAGCTGCCTCTTCACCACGACCGAGGACCTCGACGCCGAGTTCCCGGCGGTCGCCGCCCGTGGCCTCGGCCTCGACGCGGTGCCGCTGCTCTGCTGCCGCGAGATCCCCGTGCCTGGCTCGATGCCGCGGGTGATCCGGGTGATGCTCCACTTCTACGCCCCCGAGACCCATGTCCCGGCCCACGCCTACATCGGCGAGGCGCAGAAGCTGCGCGCCGACCTCGAAGCTGCCCAGTAAGCGGGGCCTCTCCGGTGGGCCGGCCGCCGAGCGAGCGGTCCGTCAGAATCGACGCATGAGCGTCACCTTCGCGGAAAAGCTGGCCCGGATGCCGGGCTACCAGGCCGGCGTGCCGACCGGGCAGGCGCCCGAGGCGATCGCCGCCGGCGCCATCGCCCAGCTCGCCTCCAACGAGTCGCCCGTGCCACCGCACCCGCAGGTGGTCGAGGCGATCGCCCGCACCGCGGCGGCGATGAACCGCTACCCCGACCCCGACGCGACCCTGCTGCGGCGGCGCTTGGCCGAGCGCTACGAGACCGACCCCGGCCGCGTCGCCGTCGGCAACGGCTCCTGCGAGATCCTGCTCGCCGCCGCCGAGGCCCTCTGCGAGCCGGGCGCCGAGATCCTCTACGCCTGGCCGGCCTTCTCGATGTACCCGTACCTGCCGGCGCTGACCGGGGCTCGCGAGGTCCGCGTGCCGCTGGCCGCCGGCGACGTCCACGACCTCGACGCGATGGCGGCCGAGGTGACCGCGGCGACCCAACTGCTGCTCGTCTGCAACCCCAACAACCCGACCGCGACCCACATCCCCGCCGCCGAGATCGCCGCCTTCTGCGAGCGGATCCCGCCACACGTGACGGTGATCCTGGACGAGGCCTACATCGAGTTCCAGACCAACGACGACCCCGACGCCACGCTCGGCCTGCTCGCCGACTTCCCCAACCTGGTCGTCCAGCGCACCTTCAGCAAGTGCTACGGCCTGGCCGGGCTGCGGGTCGGCTACGCGATCGGCTCGCCGAGCTTTCGTGCCGCCGTCGACGCCGTGCGCCAGCCCTTCAGCGTCAACGCCCTCGCCCAGGCGGCGGGGGCGGAGGCGATCCTGCACCAAGACGACGTCCTGCTGCGGGTCGAGGACACGCTCGCCGAGCGGCTGCGGGTCGAGCAGGGGCTGCGGGAGCTCGGCCTCGCGACCAGCGACACCCAGGCCAACTTCTCCTGGATCGACCTCGGCCAGGCCGGGGAGGGCGAGGTCGTCGCCGGCCTGGCCGAGCGCGACATCGCCGTCCGCCCCGGGACCCCCCTCGGCGACCCCGGCCACATCCGCGTCAGCTACGGCACGGCGGCGGAGAACGACCGCTTCCTGCGCGGTTTGTCAGAAATACTCGACTGACCCTCCCGCGACACTCGACTGACCTCTCGCGGGTGCTGCCCCTGGCTAGGGCCCCTTGGCCGCGGGCGACCAGTAAGTACGCTTTCGATGGTTTGGAGAAAGGCGACGGCAAAATGATCATCGGCATGCGGGAGGGCGCCAAACGAGACGGTGTGCGGGATCAGCGGATCGCGAAAGTGGTCGAGCTGGCGCCGCCGGAAAAGCTGCTCGAGGAGCTGCCGCTGGGCACGGAGCGGGCGAAAGCGGTCGTCAAGGCCCGCGAAGAGGTCGTCGACGTCCTCCACGGCAAGGACTCGCGGCTGCTGGTCGTGGTCGGGCCCTGCAGCGTGCACGATCCCAAGGCTGCGCTCGACTACGCGCGCCGGCTCGCCGGCGTCGCCGGCGAACTGGGCGACCGGCTGCTGATCGTGATGCGGGTCTACTTCGAGAAGCCGCGGACGACGACCGGCTGGAAGGGTCTGATCAACGACCCCCACCTGGACGGCTCCGCCGACGTCAACGCCGGCCTGCGCATGGCCCGCAAGCTGCTGCTCGAGGTCGTCGACCTGGGGTTGCCGGTCGGCTGCGAGTTCCTCGACCCGATCACGCCGCAGTACATCTCCGACGCGGTCGCCTGGGGGGCGATCGGCGCCCGCACCGCGGAGAGCCAGACGCACCGCCAGCTCGGCTCCGGCCTCTCGATGCCGGTCGGCTTCAAGAACCGCACCGACGGCAACATCCAGGTCGCGGTCGACGCCGTCCGCGCCGCTGCGGCGCCCCATGCCTTCGCCGGGATCGACGACGCCGGCGCGCCGGCGATCCTGCACACGACCGGCAATCCCGATTGCCACATCATCCTTCGCGGTGGCCACGGGATGCCGAACTACCACGTGCCCGACGTCGAGGACGCCCTGGTCACGCTGGGGATCTCCGGCCTGCCCGAGCGGCTGGTGATCGACGCCTCGCACGACAACAGCGGCAAGGATCCGGAAAAGCAGTTCTTCGCCGCCGGCGAAATCGCCGACCAGATCGCCGACGGCAACGAGGCGATCGTCGGCGTGATGCTGGAGTCGTTCCTGGTCGGCGGCCGCCAGGATCTGGTGCCGGGGGCGAAGCTCACCTACGGCCAGTCGATCACCGACGCCTGCATCGACTGGGAGCAAACCGTCGCCGTCCTCGAGCGCTTCGCCTCGGCCATCGAGGCCCGCCGCAATTGACCAGTGGCCCGGCGACCAGGGTTGCCGTCCTCGGCGTCGGCCTGATCGGCGGCTCGATCGGGCTCGCGGCGCGGCGGCGGCTCGGTGCCGAGGTGGCCGGGTTCGGGCGCACTCCGGCGACGCTCGACCGCGCCGTCGAGCTGGGCGCTCTCGACCGCGCCGCCGGCTCGATCGCGGAGGCCTGCGAGGGGGCCGAGGTCGTCTTCTGCGCCGGCCCGGTGGCGGCGCTCCCCGAGCAGGCGGGCGCGGCGCTGGCGGCCTGCGGTCCCGATGCCGTGGTCACCGACGTCGGCTCGACCAAGGGCGAGCTGGTCGCGGCGCTGGGTGGCGACGAGCGTTTCATCGGCGGCCACCCGCTGGCCGGGGCGGAGACGGCCGGGGTCGAGAACGCGCGCGAGGACCTCTTCGAGGGCGCGCGCTGGTACCTGACTCCGACGGAGCGCTCCAGCGGTCTGCTCTACGACCGCCTGCAGCGCACGGTCTCCGGCCTCGGCGCCCGCCCGCAGGCGATCGACCCGGCTGCCCACGATCGCCTGCTGGCGACGATCAGCCACCTGCCCCACGTCCTCGCCAACGCCCTCGCGGCGGAGGCGGCGGCGGAGCTGATACGCGACTCCGAGCGCCTGCCCGAGGTCGGCCCCAGCTTCCGCGACGCGACCCGGGTCGCCGGATCCAACCCGATGATCTGGGCCGACATCTTCGCCAGCAACCGCGCGGCGGTCGCCGACTCGGTCGAGGCCGTCGCCCGTCGCCTCGGCGAGGCCGCCGAGCTGATCCGTCGCGGCGACCGGGACGCCGTCGCCGCCTGGCACGCCGCCGCCGGCGAGGACCGCCGCCTGCTGCTGGAGCCCGGCCTCGAGGCGGGGCCGCTGCGCGAGCTGCGGATCGTCGTCGCCAACCGGCCGGGGACGATCGCGGCGCTGGCGCTGGCGCTGGGCGAGGCCGGGGTCAACATCGAGGACATGGCGCTCTACCCGGCCCCGGACATGACCTCGGGCGCGGTCACCCTCTGGGTCGCCGGCGACGAGCAGGCCGGGCGCGCCGCGGCTCTGGTCCGCGAGCTCGGCCACACCGTCAGCGTCCTCGGCACCGACGAATAGCCTCCCGGGGATGACTCGCTTCGACCCCTCGGGCCCGCTGCGCGGCAGCCTGCGCCCCCCCGCCGACAAGTCGATCTCCCACCGTGCGGCGCTGATCGCGGCGATGGCGGAGGGGGAGACGAGGATCGAGGGCTACCTCGACGCCGCCGACACCCGCTCGACCCTTGCCGCGGTGACGGCGTTGGGCGCCCGTGTGGGAGACGCCGGGCCTGGTCTCGAGGGCCTGCGAATCGGCGGCGTCGGCCTGCGTGGCCCCCACCCGGCCACGATCGACGTCGGCAATGCCGGCACCTTGCTGCGGCTGCTGCCGGGCTGGCTGGCCGGGCAGGATGGGGGCCGCTGGACGCTCGACGGCGACGACTCGATCCGCCGGCGCCCGGTCGATCGGATTGCCATGCCGTTGGCTCGGATGGGCGCTCGCCTCGGCGCCCGCGAGGAGCGGCTGCCGCCGCTGGAGATCGAGGGCGCGCCGCTGCGGGGGATCGAGTACGAGCTGCCGGTCGCCAGCGCCCAGATCAAGTCCTGCCTGCTCTT
>DATBXZ010000282.1:0-5471 GCA_036513995.1 Solirubrobacterales bacterium
CTTCTGACGATGCCCAAGCCCGACCCAGCCCTGTTCCGCGCCGCCATGGCAAGCCTGCCGACCGGGGTGACGATCGTCTCCGCCAGCGGCGCCGACGGGCCGGCCGGAGCGACCGCCAACGCGGTCTGCTCGCTCTCGATCGAGCCGATGCTGATGCTTGCCTGCCTCGACCGCGGCTCCCGCACCCTGCTCGCCGTCCAGGCCGCCGACCGCTTCGGCATCAGCGTCCTCCACGCCGGCCAGGAGGCGATCGCGCGCGCCTTCGCGACCAAGGCGCCGGTGGCGGAGAAGTGGGCCGGCGTCGCCTGGAGCGAGCGCGACGGCATCCCCGCCGTCGACGGCGCCCTCGCCTGGATCGCCTGCGACCTGCACGACGTGCTCGCCGCCGGCGACCACGTGATCGTCACCGGCGAGGTCCGCGGCCTGGAGAGCGGCGACGGCGACCCGCTGGTCTTCCACGGCGGCGAGTACCGGCCGCTGGGCTGACTCAGGCGGGCGAGCGGTGACAGACGGCCTCGACGTTGTTGCCGTCGGGGTCGAGGACGAAGGCGCCGTAGTAGCCGGGGTGGTAGATCGGGCGCGGGCCGGGGGCCCCGTTGTCGCCGCCGCCGGCCGCGAGGGCGGCGGCGTGGAAGGCGTCGACGGCGTCGCGATCGGCGGCGGCGAAGGCGATGTGGGCGCCGCTGACGACGGTGCGGCCGCGGGTGTGGATCCAGAAGTAGGGCTTCGGGCCGATCTCGGTCTCGCTGCCGAAGCCGGCGCTCGCCGACTGGAACTCCATCAGCAACTCCACCCCGAGCGGCGCCAGCGCCGCTTCGTAGAACGACTTGCTGCGCTCGTAGTCGCTGACCTCGATGCCGACGTGGTCGAGCATTGCTCCCAGCCTACTGCTGCGACAATCGACCGATGAGCGATCGGACGCCCCACTTCCAGGAGCCGGGCTGGTTCACCAAGAACGTCTTCAACAGGCTGGTCGCCGGCCTGGCCCGGCTCGGCATCAGCGTCGCCGGCTCGGCGGTGCTGGAAGTGAAGGGCCGCAAGAGCGGCGAGTGGCGGCAGACGCCGGTCAACCCGCTCCCGTTCGACGGCGATCGCTACCTGGTCTCCCCCCGCGGCGACACCCAGTGGGTGCGCAACATGCGGGTCAGCGGCGGTGGCCGCCTGGTGCGCGGCCGCAAGGTCGAGGAGTTCAGCGCGATCGAGGTCCCGCTCGAGGATCGCCCTCCCCTGCTCCGCGCCTACCTGGAGAAGTGGAAGTGGGAGGTGGGCGCCTTCTTCGACGGCGTCGGGCCCGACTCCAGCGACGAGGAGCTGCTCCGCATCGCCCCGGACCACCCCGCCTTCCGGATCGCCTCGTAACGCCTAGAAGAAGGAGTGGCCGCTGGTGGTGGCGGCGCGCAGGGCGAGGAAGAGGATGACGCCGCAGCTGACGGCCATGATGCCCATCTCGCGGCGGACGATCGCCAGCGCGATCGACTGCTGGGTATCGGCGTCGAGGGACTCGAAGTCGGTCTCGCCGAGCTCGCGCCCGGCGGCGCCGGTGCGGGCGCCCTCGGCCAGGAAGGAGACCAGCAGGGGCAGGATCCCGTAGAGGTAGTGGATGCTTTCGGCGGGCTTGTGGTTGGTGAAGACGAGCAGGCCGCCGAGCGTGACCTGGAGGAAGACCGAGGCCTGGGCGAGGCGCAACAGGTACCAGAAGGGGATCGAGGGGCGGTCGCGGAACCAGGCCACCCCGCCGATGGCGAAGGCGACGAGGTTGAGCAGGATCACGGCGCAGCCGACGACGAGATGGGCCTCGGGCATCAGGCGGCGCCCCCGCTCGGGGCGCCAAACCGCGCCGATATCCGCCCAAAGGGGTCGGGATTCGGCTTGCTGATGCGGAAAAGCACTATGTAGCAAGTTGTCACAAGGTGGGTGTATAACAGCGGCTACGGGCGTTGATCGACGGGCGAAGGACGCCTGGCGCCGTCCGCACCAGAACCCCTCATCACCAGTGCTCAAGAGCTACCTCCCGATCCTCGTCTTCGCCGTCCTCGGAATCACCGTCGGCGGCGTCTTCGCGATGCTCAACCACCTGATCGGGCCGAAGAAGCCGGCCAAGCCGACGGCGGCGAGCCGGCGCCAGGGCGAGCCGTACGAGTCGGGGATCCCGGTCGAGGCGATGAAGGGCTTCAAGTTCGGCGTCAGCTTCTACCTGCTGGCGATGCTCTTCATCCTCTTCGACATCGAGGTCGTCTTCCTCTACCCCGTCGGGGTGATCCTCAAGGGCGCCGACAGCGTCTTCGTGCTCGGCGAGCTCGTCACCTTCGTCGTCCTGCTGCTGGTCGCCTTCGTCTACGTCTGGCGCAAGGGGGCCCTGGATTGGAAGTAGAGCGCCGCACCTTCGCCGCCAAGCAGCGCTCCGCCCGCGACATGCTGCGCGGCGACCTCGAGGGTGAGGATCTCGAGCGCTACGTCGAAGAGCGGGTCGTCACCACCACCTTCGAGAAGCTGCAGAACTGGGCCCGCTCGAACTCGATCTTCCCGCTCACCTTCGGCCTCGCCTGCTGCGCGATCGAGGCGCCGATCTCGGTCGTCACCGCCCGCTACGACCTCGCCCGCTTCGGGGCCGAGGCCCTCCGCGCCTCGCCGCGCCAGGCGGACATGATCATCCTCTCGGGCCGGGTCTCGATCAAGATGGCGCCGGTCGTCCGCCGCCTCTACGACCAGATGCTGGAGCCGAAGTGGGCGGTCTCGATGGGCGCCTGCTCCTCCTCCGGCGGCATGTTCTCCAACTACGCCGTCGTCCAGGGCGCCGACAAGTTCATGCCGATCGACCTCCACATCCCCGGCTGCCCGCCGCGGCCGGAGGCGGTCCTCTACGGCTTCACCAAGCTGCAGCGCAAGATCCAGGGCAGTCCCGACCAGGGCTGGCGCCAGCGCTACAACGCCGCCGGCACCGAGGAGTGGGCCCGCGGCGGCCCGGCCAGCAGGCCCAGCCCGGAAGCGGCCGAGGCCTACGAGAAGGCGCGGGAGCTAAGCCGTGCCTGACGCCCCCGGATTGGAGCTGATCCGGGGGGAAATCGAGCGCGACCACCCCGGATCCGTCCTCGCCACCTCCTTCGACCGCGAGCAACCGGCTCTCGTCGTCGACTCCGAGCAGATCCTCGCCGTCCTCGCCTGGCTCCGCGACACCCCCGGCCAGCACTACACCTTCCTCTCCAGCTTGCACGTGGCGGATTACCTACCGGCCACTCCCCGCTTCGCGGTCCACTACGAGCTCCTCAATCGCGACCGCGTAGAGCGGATCCGCGTCAAAGCGATGCTGGCCGACCCCGCCGCTGAGCAGGGAGCGCCCGGCACCGGTGTCCTGCCGGAAATCGACTCGTGCGTCTCCCTCTTCCCCACCGCCAACTTCCAGGAGCGGGAAGCGTTTGACTTCTTCGGCATCGTCTTCGTCGGCCACCCCGACCTGACCCGGATCCTGCTGCCCGAGGACTACGTCGGCTGGCCACAACGGCGCGACTTCCCGATCGGTGGCGAGCCCGTCACCTTCACCTACAACGAGCACAACTATGGCTGAGCCGATCGACCTCGCCGAGGACCGCACCAAAGAGGTGATGACGGTCAACATCGGGCCGCACCACCCCGCCACCCACGGCGTGCTGCGGCTGGTCGTCGACCTCGAAGGCGAGGTCGTACGCGACCTGCGACCGGTGATCGGCTACGTCCACACCGGGATCGAAAAGTCCTGCGAGGACAAGAGCTACTGGAAGGTCATCCCCTTCGTCGAGCGCATGGACTACGTCTCCTACTTCTTCCAAATGGAGGCCTACTGCGGCGCCGTCGAGCGCCTGGTCGGGCTGGAGATCCCACCCCGGGCCAAGTACCTGCGGACGCTCTTCCTCGAGCTCAACCGGATCCACTCGCACCTGGTCTGGCTGGGGACGACGGCGCTCGACCTCGGCGCGATCTCGATGCTCTGGTACTGCTTCCGCGAGCGCGACCGCATCCTCGACCTGTTCGAAATGGCGACCGGGCAGCGGATGCACACCCGCTACTTCCAGGTCGGCGGCGTGATCGAGGACATCCCGCTCGGCTTCGAGGCCAAGTGCCGCTCCTTCGTCGAAGACATGCCCGTACGAGTCGGCCAGTACGAAGCGCTGCTGGACCGCAACGAGGTCTTCCTGCAGCGGACCAAAGGCGTCGGGATCGTCTCCCGCGAGCGGCTGCTGGAGCTGGGCGTGACCGGGCCGCTGCTGCGCGCCGCCGGAGAGCCCTGGGACCTGCGCAAGACCTTCGACTACCTCGCCTACCCGGAGCTGGAGTTCCAGGTTCCCGTCGGCACCGTCGGCGACAACTACGACCGCTACCGGGTGCGGGTGGCGGAGATGGTCGAGTCGGCGCGGATCGTCGGGCAGTGCCTCGACGCGCTGCCGGAGGGCCCGTTCATCGCCGACGACCGCAAGTACGTGCTGCCGCCGCGCTCGGAGCTCTCGACCTCGATGGAGTCGCTGATCCACCACTTCAAGCTCGTCACCGAGGGCTTCCGGGTCGACCCCGGCGAGGTCTACTACGCGATCGAGTCGCCGCGGGGGGAGCTCGGCTGCTTCGTCCTCGCCGACGGCTCCTCGAAGCCCTCGCGAGTCCACTTCCGCGACCCTTCCTTCGTCAACCTGCAGGCCTTCGAGGACATGGCGCTGGACAGCTACGTCGCCGACATGATCTGCAGCCTCGGCATGCTCGACCCGATCCTCGGAGGCGTCGACCGATGAGCCCCGTCGACGGCGCCGGCGCCAGCAACCCGAACCTGCCGGTCGACGTCGCCCTGACCGAGGGGCGCGTGCCCGACCGCGCCTCCGAGGGCATCCCGGAGCTGCACGAAGTCGGCTGTCCCGAGGAGCTGCGCGAGCGGATCGAGACGCTGATGTCGCGCTACCCCGACCGCCACTCGGCCTCGATCCCGGCGCTGTGGGCGGTGCAGGAGCGCTATGGCTGGTGCACCCCGGAGGGGATCCGCCAGGCGGCGGCGGTGATGCGGGTGACGCCGGGCTACCTGGAGTCGGTCGCCAGCTTCTACGACCTCCTGCACACCGAGGCGGTCGGCTCGCACCGGATCGAGGTCTGCACCAACATCAGCTGCTGGATGCGCGGCGGCGACGAGCTGCTCGACGCCTTCAAGGCGGCGACCGACGGCGAGGACGCCGAGTTCTTCGTGACCGGCTTCGAGTGCCTCGGCGCCTGCGACATCGCCCCGATGGCCTCGATCGACCAGCGCTACTTCGGGCCGCTGCTGCCCGGCGAAGCGCGTACCGCGATCGACCAGCTGCTGAGCGGCGACGCGGTGCTGCCGGAGAAGTCGCTGGAGAAGCGGCCGCTGGCCGGGGACACGCCGACGGCCGGCGCGACCGGCGGCGCCGGCGACGGGAGCGTCGCCTGATGCCTCATCAACTCGAGAAACGCGTCCTGCTCGAGGGAGCCGAGGATCCGCG
>DATBXZ010000283.1:0-7293 GCA_036513995.1 Solirubrobacterales bacterium
TCGACGGTGAAGGTCGCGAGCGCGGTGAGGTCGCGGCGCGACCCAGACTCGCGCGCGGCGGCGCCGGCGGCGGCAGTGGCTTCGGCCTCGAGCGCGGCGCCGAAGCCGCGGAAGCCGAGCTGCTCGCGCAGCAGCGCCTCGACCGTCTCGCGGGCGCTCGGCAGCCGCTCGCGCTTACGCGGGGCGGCCCCAGCTCGGCCTCGAGCGCGCTCCGCCCGCCCGGGCCGCGCCTGGCGGCGCCGGCTCAACCTTCGACCTGACCGGCCAGGACGCCGAGCGCCCGTTCTTTCCCCTCGTCGACGGGCGTTTCCGGGTCGTCGCTGGCCTTGACGTCGGGGTGGATGCCGTGGCTGCGGGCCAGGTTGACCCCGTCCGGGGTGAAGTACTCGCCGACGGTCATCTTCAGAGCGCCGCCGTTGGAGAGCCCCTTCTCCTCCTGGAACACGCCCTTGCCGTATGAACGGGTGCCGACGACGGTGGCGCCGGCGTCGTCGGCCAGCGCAGCGGTGAGGATCTCCGCCGCAGAGGCGGTGTTGCGGTCGATCAGAATGGCGAGCGGGAGCTTCGGCAGAGCGCCGCCGACGGTCTTTAGGACGCTGTGGCCCTGGGTGCGGGAGTCGGTCGAGACGACAACTTCGTCGGCGGGCAGGAAGAGGCTGGCGCTGAGCACCGCTTCGTCGAGCAGCCCACCCGGGTTGCCGCGCAGATCGAGGAGGATCGCTTCCGCCCCTTCGCGCTGCACCTTGCGGACGGCGTTGGCGAGCAGCGCGTGCACGCCTTCGCTGAAGCTGAGCATGCGCACGTAGCCGAGCTTGTGGCCGTTCTTCACCACCACCTTGCTACTGACGTTCGGCAGCGCCACCTCGGCCCGGGTTACGCGCAGCTGGCGAACCTTGCCGTTCTTCGCGTCGAGCACGCCGAGCGTCACCTCGGTCCCTTCCGGCCCCTTGATCTTTTCGGTGGCGGCGTTGCTGCTCGCGCCGGCGATCGAGTCGCCGTCGACGGAGACGATCGTGTCGCCGACCTCGATCCCGGCCTTGGCGGCGGGCGAGCCGGCGAAGACCTTGACGGCGTGCAGCCCGCGCTTGACGGGCACGACCGAGATCCCGACCCCGGAGAAGTGGCCTTCGATCTGCTGGTTGAAGCTTTCGCGGCTTTCCGGCGAGAAGTATTCGGTGAAGCGATCTTCTTTGTGACGCCGGCGCAGCTCTCTGACCATCCCCTGCACCGAGGAGTTGCCGAGCTCGGTGCCACCGACCGGCCGGTAGTAGTTGTCTTCGAGCACTTCGGCGGCTTCGGCGCTCAGCGCCGCGGGCGAGCTGACGATGTGTTCGCGGATGAACCCCGGCAGCCGGGCCGGATGCCCGCCCAGCCAGAAGCCGGCGCAGAGGAAGGCCACCAGCCCCACGCCGTAGGCGAGCGCCCCACGCCCTTTCACGCCGGCCTCAGACCTTGAGGAAGCGACGCAGGGTGATGCCGGAGCCGATCGTCGAGACGATCACCGCGGCGGCGAACAGGATCGCGACCAGGGCGGGGAACGACAGCGTGCTGTTGTTCTGGGCCGCCAGGAAGCTGAAGGAGCTGCTGAGCGGGTCGACGACGGTGATCTTGCCGAGCCACAGGATCAGTATGGCCAGGAAGCCGCCGACGAAGCCGACAACGACCCCCTCGATCATGAACGGCCAGCGGATGAACCAGCGGGTGGCGCCGACCAGGCGCATCACCTCGACCTCGCGGCGGCGGGTGTAGATCGAGAGCCGGATCGTGTTGCCGATCAGCATCAGCGAGGCGGCGATCAGCAGCGCCGTCATCACCGTCAGCACGATCTTCAAGGCGCTGGTCACTTCCTCGATCTGCTGCGAGGCCTGCTGACGATCGAAGATGTTGTCGACGATCGGCGAGATCGGCTGCGGCTTGCCGTTGGCGCCGGTGGGGATGATCGCTTCGCGGATCCCCGGCAGGTTGGCGGCGTCGTCGGCCTTGACCTCGAAGCTGGCCGGCAGCGGGTTGCTGTTGAGCTGCTCGACGATCGACTTGTCCTTCAGTTCGCTGCGCAGCGTCTTCAACGCCTCGGCCTTGCTGATGTAGGTGACCGAGACGACGTGCGGGATGCCGGTCAGGTCCGTCTTCAGCGCCGCGGTTTCGGCCGGGGTCGCGTCGTCGAAGAGGCCGACCTGGATGTTGAGCTCGCTGCGGATCTGCTCGCTCTTGGCCTGGGTGGTCTGGAAGATCGGGATCAGGACGCCGAGCAGGATCACGGTGACGACGGTGGTGACGATGGCGGCGAGCGTCGGCGCGCCGTTGCGGCGCAGCGCCCGCAGCGCCTCCTGCAGGAAGAAGACCAAACGAGACATCAGAGCAGCGACCCCTGGTCGTGGCCGTTGGTCTGGCCCTCGCCCTCGGGCCCGACCCCCATCTCGGCCCGCATCCGCAGGCCGAACTCGGTCGTCGACTCCTCGGTGTAGCCGCCGCTGACCTCGTCGCGGACGACGCGGCCCTCGTAGAGCTCGACGACGCGGCGCTGCATGCTGTCGACCATCTCGCGGTCATGGGTGACGACGACGACGGTGGTGCCGGTCTTGTTGATCCGGTAGAGCAGCTGCATCACCCCGATCGAGGTGACCGGGTCGAGGTTGCCGCTGGGCTCGTCGGCAAGCAGCAGCGGTGGGTGGTTGACGAAGGCACGGGCGACGGAGACGCGCTGCTGCTCGCCGCCGGAGAGCTGGTCCGGGAAGCTGTTGAGCTTGGTCGAGAGCCCGACCAGGCGCAGGGTCTGCGGCACCTGCTCGCGGATTTCGGCGCGGCTGGCGCCGATCACCTGCAGCGCGTAGGCGACGTTGTCGTAGACGGTGCGGTCGGGGAGCAGCTTGAAGTCCTGGAAGACGGTGCCGATGTTGCGCCGCAGCTGCGGGATCTTCTTCTCCGACAGGGCGCCGATGTCGCGGCCGGCGATCTTGACCGCGCCCTCGGTGGCCGAGAGCTCGCGGATCAGCATCTTGATCAGGGTCGACTTGCCGCAGCCGGTGGGGCCGACGAGAAAGACGAACTCGCCGCGGCCGATCGCCAGGTTGACCCGGTCGAGGGCCATGTGCCCGCCCGGGTAGACCTTGGTGACGTCGTTGAGCTCGATGATCGGGGCCCGGCGGCCACGTGGGCGCTGGGGCTCGTCGCCGCGGGATTGTCTCTTCTTGGATCTGGCCATACCGAGGGGGGCTTCTAGGGACACAGGGTGACTCCTGCGACCCGTCGACAGCGCAAGACCGCGCCCAGAATGGCTTTGCCGACGGCGTCAGCCGATCGCGACCATGCGCTCGATCGGGATCCGCGCCCGCTCGGCGACCGCCGCCGGGACGCTGACCTCGAACTTCATCTCCGCCAGCGAGTCGCGCAGCTTCGGCAGCGTGATCATCTTCATGTATTTGCAGGTGGCCATCCGGTTGGCCTCGATCAGGTTGGCTCGCGGCGCCGCCTGCTGCAGCGGGTAGAGCATCCCGTTCTCGGTGGCGACGACGAAGCTCCCCTCCGGGTTCGCTTCGACGTGCTGCAGCATCCCCGAGGTGGAGAGCATGTGGACCCCGGCGGCGTCGATGTCGCCGGAGGCGACGTACTCCATCGCCTGGGTCGAGCAGCCGCACTCGGGGTGGATCAGGAACTCGGCCTCCGGGTGCTCGGCCCGGGTGCGGGCGATGTCGTCGGGGCGGATGCCGGCGTGGACGTGGCACTCGCCGTCCCAGACGTGGAAGCGGGCGCGCCGCTCGGGGTCCTTGACCAGGCCGGTCTCGCGCTCGACGAAGGCGCCCAGCCACATGTCGGGGCCGAAGAGGATCTCCGTCTCCGGCCCGTGCTCTGCCCAGATGTGTTCGACGACGCTGACCGCGTTGGAGGAGGTGCAGCAGTAGTCGGTCTCGGCCTTGACCTCGGCCGAGGTGTTGACGTACATCACCACCAGCGCCCCCGGGTGCTCGGCCTTCCAGGCGCGCAGCTGGTCGGCGTCGATCGAGTCGGCCAGCGAGCAGCCGGCATCGAGGTCGGGGATCAGCACCGTCTTCTCGGGCGAGAGGATCGAGGCGGTCTCGGCCATGAAGTGGACGCCGCAGAAGGCGATCGCCTCGGCGTCGGTGGCGGCCGCCTGGCGCGAGAGCCCGAGCGAGTCGCCCATGTGGTCGGCGACGTCCTGGATCTCCGGCAGCTCGTAGTTGTGGGCGAGGATGACCGCGTTGCGCTGAGCGGCGAGGTCGCGGACCTCCTCGCTGAGGGCAGCGATATCCGCGGGCGTTAGCGCGTCCGGTGCGGTGGGTTGGATCGTCGGGAGCTCCTGCATGAGCCCTTCCTTTCCTGATGTTCGCTGGCGGACCTGCACGGTCGGACCAGTCGAATGAACGTGGACGAAGTCTACTGCGTCGGCTCGGTGAGGCAGACTTTCTCCATGCCCGAGTTGCCGGAGGTCGAGATCGTGGCGCGGCGGTTGAACTCCAGTCTCTCGGGAGCTGGTGTGGAATCGGCCGTGGCGCCGGGGATGAATGTGATGAAGACCTTCGAGCCGCCCCTGGATGCGCTGGTGGGACGGGAGGTGACGGGGGTACGGCGGGTCGGGAAGATGCCGGTGGTCGAGTTCGGGGACCTGGCGCTGCTGGTCCACCTGATGTCGGCCGGGCGGCTGAAAGCGTTCGACAAGAGAGCCACGCCGAAAGACCGGGCCTCGCGGGTGCTGGTGCGGCTGAGCGACGGGCGCGAGCTGCGACTGCGCGAGTTCGGGACCAAGCAGCGGGCCTGGGCGAAGCTGCTGCCCACCGGCGCGGTCGCCGACGACGAGATGGTCAGGACCCTGGGGCCGGAAGCTTGGCCCCCTCCCCCGCTCGAGGCATTTGTGGCGGCGATCGACCAGCCGCGCCATCTGCACCCGCTGCTGCGCCACCAGAAAGACATCGCCGGCATCGGCCGCTCCTGGGTCGACGAGATTCTCTGGGAGGCGCGGCTCTCGCCCTTCAGGAAGGGCTCCGAACTGGACCAAACCGAGGTCGAGCGCCTGCACGGGGCCCTCCACGTGCTCGGCGACGCGATCGACCACTACGAGGCGACGATCGGCGCGCAGGTCCCCGACAAGGTGCCGATGCCGCTCCGGGTCCACAAGCGCGAGGGCGAGCCCTGTCCCCGCTGCGGCACCACGATCGAGGCCGTCTTCTTCTCCGAGCACCAGACCAACTACTGCCCGAAGGAGCAGACGGGTGGCAGAGTGCTCAAGGACCGGCGGCTCTCCAAATTGCTCAAGTAGGGCCAGGCGCTTTAGGCAGGTTCCAGCAGCAGGCTGAAGTCCAAGCTCGGAGCGGAGTGGGTGAGGGCGCCGATCGAGATGAAGTCGACGCCGGCTTCGGCGATGGCGCGGACCGTGTTGAGGTCGACGCCGCCGGAGGCCTCGAGGGCCGGCCCCCGACCGTTGCCCGAGTTTCCGTCGCGCAGCTTGACCGCGCCGCGCAGCGTCTCCAGGTCCATGTTGTCGAGCAGCAGCCGGTCGGCGCCCACCCCGAGCGCGTAGGCGGTCTCGTCGAGATCGCGAACCTCGACCTCGATCGGCAGCTCCGGCTGCGCCTTGCGCGCCAGGTAGATCGCTTTCGCCACGCCGCCGGCGAGGGCGATGTGGTTCTCCTTGACCAGGATCGCGTCGTGGAGGCCCAGCCGATGGTTGACGCCACCGCCGGCGGCCACCGCGGCCTTCTCCAGCGCCCGCAGCCCCGGCGTCGTCTTGCGGGTGTCGAGGATGCGGGCGCCGGTGCCGGCGACCTCCTCGACGAACCGGGCGGTGAGGGTGGCGATGCCGGAGAGGTGACCGAGGAAGTTGAGCGCGGTGCGCTCGGCGACCAGCAAGGCCGCCGCCGGCCCACTCGCCAGCGCCACCTCGGCCGGCACCCCCTCGCGCCACTGACCCTCGACCACGAGCCTGTCGACGTGCTCGACCCCGCACTGCCGCATCGCCTCCTCGACGGCGTCGAACCCGAAGGCGACGCCCGCCTGCTTCTGCACGACCCGGGCGCGGGCGCGCGCAGCCGCCGGCACCGTCGCCGCGGTGGTCACGTCTCCGGCACCCACGTCCTCGGCGAGAGCGCGGGCAACCATCTCCTGCAGCGGCTCGCCGGGATCGGGCATCGTGCCAGCCTAGATCAAGTCCATCTCACGTCTGGACCGGCCGCAGCGTTTAATCCACGAGGTGACTGAGCTGCCGCCGTTCCAGACCCTGATCGACGAGCACGCGGACGACGTGATGGCCGTCTGCCGCGGTGCGGTCGGGCGCGGCGACGCCGACGACTGCTTCCAGGAGACGTTCATCTCCGCCCTGCGCGCCTACCCGAAGCTGAAGGACGGCGGCAACCTGCGCGGCTGGCTGGTGACGATCGCGCACCGCAAGGCAATCGACCACCACCGGGCCAGGGGCCGGCGGCCGGTCCCGGTGGCGGAGGTGAAGGAGGCGCCGGAGACGAAGGAGGCCTCGGTCGAGGATCGGCTGCCGGAAGAGGGCATCTGGGAGCTGGTCGGGGCCCTGCCGCCGAAGCAGCGCGCCGCGGTGACCCTGCGCTACGCCAGCGACCTCCCCCACGCCGAGATCGCGGCCGCTCTCGGCTGCTCGCCCGAGGCCGCGCGCCGCAGCCTGCACGAGGGACTGAAACGACTGCGAGAGGAGCTCGCATGAAGGCATCGCTGAACCGACTCGCCGCGCGTGCCTCCGAGGAGGGCCTGCTCGACGTCGCCTACACGACGGCCGACTCGCCCTTCGGCACCTTGCTGCTGGCGACGACGCCGAAGGGCCTGGTCCGCGTCGGCCTCCCCAACCAGGACGCCGACGAGCTGCTGGCCGAGCTCGCGACCCGGGTCTCCCCCCGCGTGCTCGAGGCCCCCGCCCAGCTCGACGCGGCGCGCCGTGAGCTCGACCTCTACTTCGAGGGCAAGCTGACCGAGTTCGACCTGCCGCTCGATTGGCAGCTCAGCAGGGACTTCCGCCGCAGGGTGCTGCGGGCGATCGCCCGCATCCCCTACGGAGAGACCCGCAACTACACGCAGATGGCGACCAGCGCCGGCAACGAGCGCGCGGTCCGCGCCGCCGGCACCGCCTGCGGGACCAACCCGATTCCGCTCGTCGTCCCCTGCCACCGCGTCCTGCGCAGCGGCGGCGCGCTCGGCGGCTACGGCGGCGGGCTCGACCGCAAGCAGTTTCTGCTGGAGCTCGAGGGCGCGCTCTAAAAGAGCGGTCGCGGCGGACCGGCTTACGCTGGCTCTGCCTCGACTTCGACGGCAGGCGGCGCC
>DATBXZ010000284.1:0-2097 GCA_036513995.1 Solirubrobacterales bacterium
GCTTTCCTCGCTCCGGATATCGTCAAGGCGGCAGTCGAGGGACGCCTGCCGCGCGGCTTGCTGATTCCTGAGGAAGCCGCCCCCCAATTCCTGGATGATGCCGCCCCTCGTAACGGAATGATGCCGCCCCCCGATTCCGAGATGATCGCGCCCCCCATAACGGAATGATCCCGCCCGGGGTCATTTGTGGATTGGCGGGCGCCGCCGTTGGCCTGATCAGGTCGCCCCTTTGGCAACCCCAAAGGAGGATCGATGCCAGCGGAGCGGATTGGGATGCGCGATGCGCGCGAGATTATTCGGCTGAAGTCTTCGTCGGTATCGACGCACGAGATCGCCCGCCGGCTTGGCCTGGCGCGCTCGACGGTGCGGGAGACATTGAAGCGGGTGGACGGCGCGGGCCTGTCCTGGCCCCTTCCAGAGGAGATGAACGACGAGGCGCTGGAGGCGGCGCTCTACGCCAGTCGACGCAGCAAACGCGGCCATCGGCGGATCGAGGAACCGGACTGGGCCGGCGTGCATCACGAACTGAAGCGCAAGCACGTCACCCTGTTGATCCTCTGGGACGAATACATCGCCGCGATCCCTGGCGGCTACAGCTACTCGCGGTTCTGCGAGCTCTATCGATCCTTCGAGAAGACGCTGTCGGTGACGATGCGCCAGACGCACGCCGCCGGCGAGCGGCTGTTCGTCGATTACGCCGGCGATGGCGTTCCGGTCGTCATCGATCGGCTCACCGGCGAGATCCGCATGGCGCAGATCTTCGTCGCCGTGCTGGGGGCATCGAGCTTCACCTTCGCCAAGGCGACCTGGACGCAGGCGCTGCCCGACTGGATTGACGCCCATGTGCGCGCCTTCGAGGCGATCGGCGGCGTGCCCGAACTCGTTGTGCCGGACAATGCGAAGACCGCCATCGTCAAGGCCAGCTTCTACGACCCCGAGGTCAACCGGTCTTATGCCGAGATGGCGGCCCATTACCGAACCGCCATCCTGCCGGCGAGGCCAAGGAAGCCCCGCGACAAGGCGAAGGTCGAGCAGGCCGTCCTGATCGTCGAGCGATGGTTGCTCGGCCGGCTCAGGCGCCGGATCTTCCGTAGCCTCGCTGACGTCGACGCCGCGCTCGGCGAGCTTATGACCCAGCTCAACGAAAAACAGACCCTCCGCAGGCTCGGCGTCACCCGCCGCCAATTGCTCGAGGAGATCGATCGCCCGGCGCTCAAGGCGCTGCCGGATGAGCCTTACGCATACAGCGAGTGGCGCCTGCCCCGGGTCGGCGTCGACTATCACGTCGACATCGACGCCCACTATTATTCTGTCCCCTACCGCTTCGCCCGCGCCGAGGTCGAGGCGCGGCTGACCGCCTGCGGCGTCGAGATTTTCCACAAAGGCGAGCGCATCGCCGTCCACATCAGGGCGAGCGGGAACCGGAAACACACCACCGTTCCCGAACACATGCCCTCCAGCCACAGGCGCTACGCCGGCTGGACCGTCGAGCGCATCCGGGAGGACGCCCGCAGGATCGGCCCGGCGACGGCGTCGCTCTGCGAGCAGATCCTCGACAGCAGGCCCCATCCCGAGCAGGGCTATCGCGCCTGTCTCGGCATTGTTCGCCTCGCCGGCTCCTTCGGCGTCGCGCGCCTCGAAACCGCCGCCGAGCGGGCCATCGAGATCGGCGCCAGGACCTACGGCTCCGTCAAATCCATCCTCGACAACAAGCTCGATCGGAGCCCGGCGCCCAGGCGCCCCGCGGACACCGCCCCGATCCTCCATCCCAACATCCGCGGGCCGCGCTACTACCATTAGGAGACGAAAGCTTGCTCAAGCATCCAACCCTCGATCAGCTTCACACGCTCGGCCTCTATGGAATGGCCAAGGCTTTCGCCGATCTCGCCGACGCCGGCCAGGCGAAGGACCTGGCCCACGCCGACTGGCTCGCTCTGCTCCTCGACAGGGAGGGGGCATGGCGGAGGGACAAACGCCTGACGGCCCGGCTGCGCGCCGCCAAACTGCGCCAGCAGGCGAGCGTCGAAGACGTCGACTATCGCGCCACCCGTGGGCTCGATCGCGCCCTGTTCCAAAAGCTCTCCGAGGGCGATTGGA
>DATBXZ010000285.1:0-2121 GCA_036513995.1 Solirubrobacterales bacterium
CACTTTACTCGTCTTTTCCTGCGCCGTCTCTCAGGGCGCCCGAGCCAGAACGCATAAAAAAGGGCCGCGTCTAGGTGGCTTCCCACCGCCAGCCCCGTGGAGGGCGGAATATATGGGTGTGGCCCTAGAGGGTCAAGCCGCTAACGCCGGATTTTGGCCGAAAACGCAGCGTAAGCCGGGAGCAGGCACACCTGCCCCCAGCTTACGCCAACCTCTATTCGGCCGCGCCGGCGGTCCGCTCTTCGGCCTCGATCTGCGCCGGCGCCTCGGCCTCGGCAGCGATCGCGGCGAGCTGGCGGTCGCGATCGGCGGCGACCTCCCGTAGTCGGGCGACGACGCTGCCGGTGCCCGCCGGGATCAATCGGCCGACGATCACATTCTCCTTCAAGCCCATCAGCGAGTCGGTCCGGCCGGACACCGCCGCCTCGGTCAAGACGCGTGTCGTCTCCTGGAACGAGGCTGCCGAGATGAAGGAGTGCGTTTGCAGGCTCGCCTTGGTGATGCCCTGCAGCACCGGGTGAGCGACCGCCGGCCGCAGGTTTTCGCCCTCGACCTTGGCGTTCTCGCGCTCGAACTCGAGGCGGTCGATCTGCTCGCCGGCGAGGAAGGTCGTATCGCCCGGATCACTGTCGATCTCGACCTTCTGCAGCATCTGGCGAACGATCACCTCGATGTGCTTGTCGTTGATCCGCACACCCTGCAGCCGGTAGACCTCCTGGATCTCGTTGATCAGGTAGTTGGCCAACTGCTCGACCCCGAGGATGCGCAGGATGTCGTGCGGGACGCGGTTGCCGTCGATCAGGAGGTCGCCCCTCTCGACGTAATCGCCTTCCTGCACACTGATGTGCTTGCCCTTGGGGATCAGGTATTCGACCGACTCGCCGCCATCGGACGGGACCACGACGATGCGCCGCTTGGTCTTGTAGTCCTTGCCGAACTCGACCCGGCCCTCGCTCTCGCTGATGATCGCGAAATCCTTGGGCTTGCGTGCCTCGAACAATTCGGCGACGCGCGGCAGACCGCCGGTGATGTCGCGGGTCTTCGACGACTCGCGCGGGATGCGCGCGAGCACGTCGCCGGCCTTGACCGGCGCCCCGTTATCGACAGAGAGGATCGCGTCGGCCGGCAGGAAGTAGCGCGCCGGGAGACCATTGGCGAGCGTCATGCCGCTGCCCTTGTCGTCGAGCAGCACGATCTGCGGACGCAGATCGCCACCGCGCGGCTGCTGCTTCCAGTCGATGACGACCTTGGACGAGATGCCGGTCGCCTCGTCGACAACCTCGCGCACCGACACGCCTTCGGCAAGGTCGAGATAGTGCGCGTAACCATCCTTCTCGGTGATGATCGGGATCGTGTAGGGGTCCCATTCGGCGATACGGTCGCCTTTCGTCACCCTGACGCCCTCGTCGGCGAGGAGTCGCGCGCCATAGGGCACGCGGTGTCGTGCCTTCTCGCGCCCGGCCTCGTCGAGCAGCACGAGCTCGCAATTGCGGCCCATGACCACCGGCAGCCCGGACGAGTTCATGACGACGTTGCGGTTGACGATCCTCACCGTCGCGTCGAGCACCGCCTCGACCGAGGATTGCTCGGCCCCACGCTGGGCGGCGCCACCGATGTGGAAGGTGCGCATCGTCAACTGCGTGCCAGGTTCGCCGATCGACTGGGCGGCGATAACGCCGACCGCCTCGCCGATATTGACGACCGTGCCGCGCGCGAGATCGCGGCCGTAGCACTTGCCGCAGACGCCCTGGCGGGCCTCGCAGGTCAAGACCGAGCGGATCGAGACCGCGTCGATGCCGGCCTGCTCGACCAGCTCGATCGCATCCTCGTCGATCAGCCCGCCGGCCTCAAGGACGACCTCGCCCGACAGCGGGTTGAGGATGTCGACCGCGGCGCAGCGGCCGAGGATGCGGTCGGCAAGCGGCGAGATGATCTCGCCGCCGTCGATCACGGCGCGGGTCAACAGACCGCGGGTCGTGCCGCAATCCTCTTCGGTGATGATCGCGTCCTGGGCAACGTCCACCAAACGGCGCGTCAGATAACCGGAGTTCGCGGTCTTCAGCGCCGTGTCGGCGAGGCCCTTGCGGGCGCCGTGCGTCGAATTGAAGTATTCGAGGACGG
>DATBXZ010000286.1:0-21471 GCA_036513995.1 Solirubrobacterales bacterium
GAGCCGTATGAGATTGCCGCCGAGCTGCGCTGGCCACTCGACGAAGTGCGCGACATCCTGCGCGTCTCCCAGTTGCCGGTCTCGCTGGAGAAGCCGGTCGGCGACGAGGACGAATCGGAGCTCGGCGATTTCGTCGCCGACGACGCCGTGCTCGAGCCGTTCGAGGAAGCGAGCGAGCACCTGCAGAAGGAGGGCGTGCGGCGGGCGCTGGACGCGCTGCCGGAGCGCGAGCGCCAGGTGATCGAACTTCGCTACGGCCTCTCCGGCGCCGAGCCTCTGACCCTGGAGGAAGTGGGCCGGACCTTCGGCGTCACCCGCGAGCGAATCCGCCAGATCGAGAACAGCACGCTGAAGAAACTGCAGCGCCTGCCAGAGGCGCAGATGCTGCGCGAAGCCTCCTGACTCCTCAGGAGAGGGCTGGCTCCAGAACGAAGACCGCGATGTCGCGCTCGGTGCGCGCCTCGTAGTCGTCGAAGCCGGAGTACTGCTGGTTCATCTTGCGCCAGAGCCCGGCCCGCTCCTCGCCCTCGGCGATGTGGGCACGTACCGGGACCCGCTTGCGACCCACCTCGACCTCGGCCTCGGGGTTCGCCTTCAGGTTCAGCGACCAGGCGGGGGTGCGGGAGTGGCCGGCGTTGGAGCCGATCACGACGTAGCGATCGCCGTCGGCGAGGTAGGCGACCGGCACCGTTCGCCGCTGGCCGGACTTGCGCCCGGTGGCGGTCAGCAGCAGCACCGGCGTGCGGTCGAGCTTGCCGAAGAGCCGCCCGCCGCTCCAGCGGTACAGCGGTACGTTCAGCTTCCCGGTCCAGCGCAGCCCCCGCGCGCCCATCGTGGTCGAGGCCCAGGTGTAGAAACGGTCGCTCGGCACCGCCTGAGTATCCCAGCCCTTAGAGTGAACGCAATGGCCGAGCCGCACCCCTTCCGCGTCGCCGCCGAATCGAAGGACGTCGACCTGATGACGGAGACGCTGCGCGAGGACGTCGTCCTCCACAGCCCGATCCTCTTCCGCGGTTTCGAGGGTCGCGAGATGGTCGGCCAGGTCCTGACCCACGTCGCCGCCACGCTCGAAGACCTCACCTATGTCGACGAGCTGGCCGGCGAGAACAGGGTCTGCCTCCGCTTCAAAGCCAGGGTCGGCGACCGCGAGATCGAGGGCATCGACTTCCTCGAGCTCGACGGCGACGGCAAGGTCACCGAGCTGACCGTCTTCATGCGCCCCCTCTCCGCGATCACCGCCTTCAACGAGCAGATGAAATTGCGCCTCGGCCTCGCGTAGCCGTATTGCGGCAAGCCTCTTTAGAATCGCGAACAACCACCAGGGGGAGTGTCCGAGTGGTTAAAGGAGACGCGCTGTAAACGCGTTGGCTATGCCTACAGAGGTTCGAATCCTCTCTCCCCCACTAAGCCAGCGATAGTCGCTCCACGGCGGAGGTCCCAAGCGGCCGTGGAGGTTCGACCTCGAACCTCGCGTATTTCGGTCCACCGAGACGAATGCCGCTCTGCGCGTCCATCTCGCTCGATGGGATGAACCAACAACGCCAATCGGCAACGACGACGAAGAGGTAGTCGTAGCGGTTCGGCTCCAGCCTCTTGATCACTTTGTTCCAGCTCTGGTTGCCGCCTCGGGTGCAGATTGCGACCGACCACCGTTCCTTGAGGCGCTGAGTAGAAGTCTTCACTTGAACACGGTAAAGGCAGTCGTCTCGACCGACGACCAGGTCGTAGTCGGGGCTATGGCCGAACGGAACCCAGACGCTGTAGCCGGACTGCGTGAGCCAGCTTGCGGCGACTGCCTCGCCGATACTGCCCTGGTCTCGTGGGTTCGACTGCTTTAGCTCTATCACGAACGTATGTTCGCAAACAACTCAGACAGAAAGTTGCACACCGGATCGTCGCTCGACGGATGCGGGAGGATGGGGTATGAACTCGAACTCGCTCGCCGGCCGTGTGATCGCAATCGCCGGGGTCGGCGGTGGGCTGGGGCCGCTCGTGGCGGCTCGGCTCGCGGAGGCCGGGGCGACCGTCGCCGGCACCGATCGCGACCCGGAGGCGCTCGACTCGATCGCCGCCGACCTCGGCCTCGGCGAGCGCTGGGACGGGCGCCCGGTCGACCTCCTCGACGAGGAGGCGGTGCGCGGCTGGTGCGCGGCTCTGGTCGAGCGCTTCGGAGGGGTCGACGGGCTCGTCCACCTGGTCGGCGGCTGGCGCGGGGGAGAGCCACTGCACGAGGCGCCGCTCGCGGATTGGGACCTGCTCCACGACCTCCTCGTCCGCACCGTCCAGCACACCACCCGCTGCTTCCATGGCCAGCTGGCGACGAGCGAGCACGGCCGCTTCGTCCTCGTCTCCGCCAAGCAGGCACAGGCGCCGTCGAACGCCAACGCCGCCTACGCCGCCGCGAAGGCCGCCGCCGAGGCCTGGACCCTGGCTTTCGCCGACGGCTTCGAGCCCGGGGGCGCCACCGCCAACATCGTCGTCATCGACGCCCTCCTCACCCCGCGCATGCGGGAGGAGAGCCCCGGCAAGGACTTCCCCACCTTCACCCCCGCCGAGCACGTCGCCGACGCGATCGCCTTCCTCTGCGCGGACGCCGGCGAGAAGATGAACGGACAGCGCCTCTCGCTTTTCCCCAGCGGCTAGCCACGCTTACCATTGCTCGATGAGCCCGCGACCCAAACGCCCGCAAGCGCCCGACGGCAAGATGACGATCGGGGAGCTGGCGCGGCGCACGGGGATGACCGTCCGCAACATCCGCGCCCACCAGACGCGCGGGCTGCTGCCGCCGCCCGAGGTGCACGGGCGCACCGGCTTCTACAACGACGAGCACGTCGCCCGGATCGAGCTGACCCGGGAAATGCAGGGGGAGGGGCTGAACCTGGAGGCGATCCGGCGCGTGCTCGAGAGCACCGAGGGCTCCTCGGCCGAGATCGTCGACTTCGCCCGCGCCGTGCGCGCCCCGTTCGAGGACGAGACGCCGGAAATCTTCGAGCCGGGGGAGCTGGCCGAGATCTGGGGGGCGAAGGAGCTCGACTCGAAGCTGATGCGCCGCGGCGAGAGGCTCGGCATCCTGCGCGAGCTTCCCGACGGCAAGATCGAGGCGATCAGCCCGCGCCTGCAGCGCGCCGGCGGCGCGCTGGTCGAGCTCGGCGTCAGCCCCAACGCCGTCCTCGACATCGCCGACAAGCTGCGCCGCCAGGCCGACGCTGCCTCGCGCACCTTCGTCGACCTCTTCGTCAAGGAGATCTGGGAGCCGTTCGACAAGGCCGGCCGCCCCGAAGAGGACTGGGCAAAAGTCCGCGAGGCCCTCGACCGCATGCGCCCGCTGGCCTCCGACGCGGTGCTGGCGATGTTCCAGGTCGCGATGGGCGAGGCGACCGAGAAAGCCGGCGAACGCACTCTGCACGAAGCCGCCAAGGCGCCCAAGGGCAGGAAGCGGGACGGTAAGCGCCGCAAGAGCGGCTAGGCCTGGCGCCCCGGCGGAGCTATCGAGCTTCGGCCAGAAGGTCGGAGGCCAGCCGCCACTTTCGCTGCAGGACCGGTTCGATCGTGGCGGTGGTGCAAGCGGCGTCGGCGAGGCATTCGCCCCAGGCGTTGGTGGCGTCGATGTACTTGTCGAAGGCCCGCTCGGCGGGCGTGCCGGTGGTGGTGAGGCAGGCGATGGTGAGGCGATCGACGGGGAGTTCGTCGTAGCTCCCCCGCAGCCCCTTCACCTTCGCTGCGTACTGTTCGTAGCTGAGGCCGATCGCGAGCTGGTGCCGCAGGGTGTCCAGCGACTCGACGAAGGCGCCGACCTGGGCCGGGCAGGGCCGGCCGGCGAGCGCCCCGCCCCTCGTCTGCTGTTCAGGCCGAGTCGTGGCGGTGCTTTCGGCCGTTGCCGCGTCGCCGCCGCCGCAGCCGGGCAGGAGCAGTGCGCCGGCCCCCGCCAGCAGGCAGCCGAGCAGTGAGAGCCGGCGGAAGGGGGAGGGCGCCATCGGGGCGTAGTGTAGAAATCCGGTCGATGTCGATGGTCAGGCGGTTCTTGGCGGGGACGGTCGCGGTGGCGGCTCTGGCGCTTGTCGCATTGGCGCCGGGGGCGCGGGCGGCGCAGCCGGGCGGCGTGCTCGTGGTCGGCGACAGCCTCGAGGAACTGACCTCTCCCTACCTCTCCAAGTACCTGCCGGGGATACCGCTGACGGTCGACGCCGTCGGCGGCTCCAACAGCTACCAGATCCTCGAACTGTTCGAAGCAAGCTACGACCCTTCCCAGCGGGTGATCGTCTTCGACGCGGGGACCAACGACAACCCCAGCTATCCGCAGATCCTGGCCGAAAACCTCAGCAAGGTGGCGGCGACGGTGGGGGACCGCTGCATGGTCGTGCCGACGATCCACGGCCTCCACCCGGGCGGCGTCGACGACAGCGGCAAGAACCGGACGGTGGCCGAATTCGCCGCCTCGCGGCCGGGCACGCAGACGCCCGACTGGGCCGGTTTCGTCGCCCGCCACCCGGAGCTGATGCAGGCCGACGACCTGCACCCGATCGAAGCCGGGGCCGAAGCACGGGCGCGGCTGATCGCCCAGGGGGTGATGGGCTGCCTCGCCTACGAGTCGGGCGCGACCGCGTCGAGCGCGCCGTCGCGGGGCCCGGCGCTGGCGCAGGCGCCGCCGCGGATTCGGCAGCCGCACGAGATGGAGCGACGCGAAGTGGCGCTCTCCCGCGCGATCGGCCTCGAACTGCTGCGCCAGGCGGCTGCCCGCACGATCGCCGCCGCCCTCTAACCGGGAGACGAAACCTCGCGACCCGGTCGCAGCGGCGGGGCGCCGACGCCGCAGCTGAAGTCCTCGCCGAGGCGCTCTGGGATGTCGCCTTCCGGCTCCGCCTCGGCGTGGAGGACGGTGGAGCTGATCGTCAGCCAGGCGAGGATGCCGCCGGCGGCGGCGAGGACTGCGCAGACGACCATCCCGACGTGGAAGCCATGGGTCATCTTCGCCGGGTCGTAGAAGCTGTCGCCGGTGAGGCCGGCGACCACCGGCAGGATGGCGACGGCGAGCAGGCCGGCGACGCGGGCGACGGCGTTGTTGACGCCCGAGGCGACGCCGGAGTGGCGGCTGTCGGCGGCGGCGAGGACGGTGGCGGTGACCGGGGCGACGACCAGGGTCAGGCCGAGGCCGAAGATGAAGATCGAGGGGAGGATCGTGGTCACGTAGCTGTCGCCGGGGTTGATCTGGGTCATCAGCAGCAGGCCCAGGGCGATCACCAGCGGCCCGACCGTGAGCGGCAGCCGGGCGCCGATCCGCTGGGCCAGCGCTCCCGACCGGGCCGAGAAGAGCAGCATCAGCAGCGTCACCGGCAGCGAGGCGATGCCGGCCTCGATCGGCGTGTAGCCGAGCGAGATCTGCAGGAAGGAGACGAGCAGGAAGAAGAAGCCGCCGAGCGCCGCGTAGACGACGAAGGTGACCCCGTTGGCGGCGCTGAACTGGCGCGAGCGGAAGATCTCCAGCGGCAGCATCGGGTTGGGGCTGCGGCGCTCGCCGACGAAGAAGGCGACGAGCGCCAGCACGCCGCCGATGCCGCTGATCAGGACCGCCGCCGACGCCCCCCTGCCGGGCGCCTCGATCAGCGCGTAGGTGGTGCCGGCGAGGCCGAGCGCCGCCAGCGCCGCGCCGCGCAGGTCGATGCGGCCGGTGGCCATCGGGTCGCTGCTCTCCGGCACGTGCCGGGTCGCGGCCCAGGCGACGAAGATCCCGATCGGCAGGTTGATCACGAAGATCGCCCGCCAGGAGATGGCGCCGATCAGGTAGCCGCCGACCAGCGGCCCCAGGGCACCGGCCACGCCGCCCAGCCCCGACCAGGCGCCGATCGCGCGGGCGCGGTCGGGGGGCCGGAAGCTGGCCTCGATGATCGCCAGGCTGCCCGGGGTCAGCAGCGCCCCGCCGACGCCCTGGACGAGCCGGGCGAAGATCAGCAGCTCCGTGGTCGGCGCCACCGCGCAGAGCAGCGAGGCGGCGGTGAAGAGGCCGACCCCGAGCACGAAGATCCGCCGCCGCCCGTAGCGGTCGCCGAGCGAGCCGCCGAGCAGGATCAGCGAGGCCAGCGTCAGCAGGTAGCCGTTGAGGATCCACTGCAGGGCGCTGGTGCTGGCCCCGAGGTCGCGGCCGATGTCCGGCAGGGCGACGTTGACCACGGTGCTGTCGAGGAACGCCATCCCCGAGCCGGCGACCGCGGTGGCGAGCAGCCAGCGGCCAGCTGCACTCTCGAAGGCGATGCCGGCGGTCGGCTCGGCTTGCACTACCTAAACCTAGTGCCCGAGCGGGTTTGGGCCACGACGTTCAGCCGCTCAGCTCCGGCGGCAGCGCCTGCGGACCGTCCGGGTACATCGCGCGCAACTGCTCCTCGCTCATCTCCAGGGTGTTGGCGGCCTCCGGCGGTGCGCCGACGACGAGCCAGAGCTGGTCGGCGTCGGTGTCGTTGAAGAGCTGGCGGACCGAGCCGGGCTCGACCAGGAGCGAGTCCGTCGGCGCCAGGGTCAGCGGCTCCTCGGCGTCGATCCGCACCCGGCCGCTTCCCTCCAGGAGGACGTAGAGCTCCTCGGTCTGGACGTGGCGGTGCTTGGTCGAGGCCTGCCCCGGCGCCAGCCGCCACAGCCGTGCCCCCAGCGCGCTCGCCTCGAGCTGCTTGCCGAGGTCGGTGTTCTCGACCCGCATCTGGTTCGACGGCCGCCAGAACGCGTCACCTGACCGGAGCAGGCGATAAGCCATCAGGCCGCGGCGTCTTCGCCGTGGTAGCGCTCGAGCAGGTCCAGCTCCGCTTCGCGCTTGGGGAAGAGGAAGAAGACGATCGCCATCCCGAGGACGATCGCGATCATCCCGGCGGCGTAGGTCCAGTCGCCCCCGTCGAGGAACGAGTTGCGGGCCGCGGCGGCGATCTGCTGGGCGTATTCGGGGTACTGCTGGGCGGTGTTGGCGGCGCTGGAGAAGGACTTGGTCAGCTCGTTCTGGACGCTCTGGCTGACCTTGGCCGCTTCTGGGGAGGCGGAGATCTGGGAGGCGAAGCTGGCGGCGTAGCCGGCGGTCAGCAGGGCGCCGAAGATCGACTGCATGATCGCGCCGCCGAGGTCGCGCTGGAGGTCGGCGGTACCGGAGGCCATGCCGGCCCGCGTGACCGGCACCGAGCCGGTCAGCGAGCGCGAGGCCGGGGTGCCGGCGAAGCCGACCCCCATCCCGACCAGCAGGTAGCCGAGGCCGACCACGAAGTAGGAGGCGTTCTCGTCCCAGAGCACCAGCATCACCGCGAAGGCGAGCAGGCAGAAGAAGAAGCCGAGCAGCAGGGTGAAGCGGGAGCCGTGCGAGTCGACCAGTTTCGCCGAGCGCGGGGCGACGATGATCATCCCGACGGCGCCGGGGAGGATCGCCAGACCGGCTTCGAGGGTCGAGTAGCCGAGCACGTTCTGGACGAACTGCTGGCCGATGAACATCGCCCCCATCAGCGAACCGAAGACGATGATCCCGGCCAGGGCGGCGACCCAGAAGGTGCTGCGGGCGGCGATCTTGAGGTCGTAGAGCGGGAACTCGATACGGCGCTGGCGCAGGACGAAGGTGGCGGTGGCGATCACGGCGATGACGCCGAGGACGATCGCCGTCGTCCCTTTGCCCGGTTCCGGCGCCAGGTTGATCGCCAGCACCAGGGCCGCGACCAGGGCGATCGAGAGGATGCCGCTGAAGTGGTCGACCGGGTCGGTGGTCTCGTTGACGTGGGCCGGGACCAGGCGCCAGACCGCGACCAGGGCGATCGCCGCCAGCGGCGCGCTGACGAGGAAGACCGAGCCCCAGTCGAACCCTTCCAGCAACGCTCCGGCCACGAGCGGGCCGAGCGCCGAGGCACCGCCACCGAGCGCCGACCAGAGCGCGATCGCCTTGGTCCGTTCGCTCCCCGACCAGAGCGCGGTGATCAGCGCCAGGGTCGTCGGGTAGGCCATGCCGGCGGCGACGCCGCCGAGCACGCGGGCGAGGAAGAGCACCGTTGCCGAGGGCGCGAAGCCGGCCAGGATCGAGGCCGGGATCGAGAGCGCCATGCCCAGCACCAGCATCGACTTGCGGCCGTAGCGGTCGCCGACGGCGCCGAGGTAGAGGACCGAGGCGGCGAGGCCGAGCGAGTAGCCGACGGCGATCAGGTCGACCGTGGTCTGGCCGGCGTCGAAGGCCTGGCCGATGTCCGGCAGGGCGACGTTCGCCACCGCCAGGTTGAGGTTGGCGACGGCGGCGACCAGGATCAGCGTTCCGAGGACCAGCCCGGCGCGCTTGGGGCCGCCCGTTCCCACGTGCCTAGAGCTCGATCCAGGTGCCGGTCGGGCCGAGGTTGCGGATCGGGGTCGTGCCGATTTCCCCTTCGCAGCCCCAGGACTCGTGGATGTGGCCGCAGACGGCGAGCCGCGGGCGCTTCTCTTCGATCGCACGCAGCAGCGCCGCGCTGCCAAAGTGGGTGTCGTCGCCGGCGCTGTCGCAGTGCCCCCGGGGCGGCGAGTGCAGGACCAGCACCGCTCCCTCCGGACAGGGGGCGAGCATCCCGCTGGCCTCGTCGTCGTCGAGGTCGAAGCTCCAGTCCCAGGGGGTCTCGGGGATGCCGGCGCCGAGCCCGAAGAACTCGACCCCCGCGATCACCGTTCCTTCGCCGTGCAGGACGGTGGCCGACTCCCAGCTGCGGGTGGCGTCGCGCAGGGCGTCGACGGTCTCGTTGTTGCCGGGCACCAGCACGGTCGGCGTCTCGATCGCCGCCAGCGCCGCGATCGTCTCCTCCAGGCCCTCGTGGACCGAGGCGAAGTCGCCGGCCCCGATTACCACGTCGGCGCCGGCCGACTGCTCGACCAGCCTCGCTCCCTGCTCGAGGTCGCGATGCAGGTCGCTGAAGGCGAGCAGCTTCACGACGGGAAACCTATCCGCTGGTAGCCGGCTGCGGGACGGGGTCGGCGACCCGGCGCCCGAACTGCCGGGGCCGCCAGGGCCGCCAGGAGCGCCGCGGCTTTGCCGGCTCGGTCTCGGCCCGTGCCTGCAGGTCGAGGTAGAGCAACGTCTCGCCGGTGGCGACGTAGGGGATCATCAGCGCGAAGATCAGCGCCCCCAGCAGGTTGATCGCCAGCAGCGGCAGGGTGGTGAAGATCAGCGCGAAGGTCAGCACCGGGCCGACGACGAGGCTGAGCACGGTGAGGAAGACGACGACCCGGACCGCCCGCCACCAGCGGCCGCGGACCAGTTCGGAGCTGCCGCGCAGCGACTCGCGGATCGACTTGTCGGTGAACAGGACCTCCTGCTGGGCGAAGGCCCAGCCGACCAGCTTCCAGATCGCGAACGGGATGCCGACGACGGTAATCGTCATCAGGACCACGCCCAGGGTCGCCAGCAGCGAGGCACCGACGACGCGCCAGAAGCGCTGGCCCATGCCGGCGAGGGAGCTACGGAACCCGGCCGGGCGCGATTCGGCCACATCGCGCACGAGGACGATCACGATCGCGGCCACTACCGCCATCGCCACGGGCCGGGCGACGCCTTCGATCAGGTCGGCGAGCGCCAGGTTGAAGCCGGTGCGGCCGGCGGCGTCGTTGACCGAGTTGCCGCTGGCGAAGAGGCCGGCGAGCAGGTTGGTGCCGGCGACGATCACCAGTCCCGCCAGGGCGATCGGGACCATCGTCCGCCAGTGGCGGCCGTAGAAACGGCGGGCGGTGCGGATTAGCTGGCCGAAGGCGCGCTTGGCCCGCAGCTCGGTCAGGTCGGCCGGGCGCCAGCGGGTGAGGCCGACGAAGAGCGCGATCAGGACGGCGAAGACGGCCAGCGTCAGGATCGCCGCGATCCGCGATTTCGCCTCGAGGTTGATGAAGCCGGAGACCGAGGTGACGGCGCCGCAGAAGGCACCGGTGATCTGCGGCCCGGCGATCGAGCCGCCGGGCAGCCGCGGGCTGGTCGTGCGTTGTCCGGCCATCCAGGCAAACGGTTCCTTCCAGACCGTCTTCGTCGTCGGCCCGGTCGGCCCGTTGTTGAAGCCCTTTTCCTTTTCGCCCCAGCGGCCGTCGTAGCTGAGCCACTTGAACTTGCCCTGTTCGGAGGCGGTGTCCGGCAGCAGCACCGGGCGCAGCTTCAGTTCGCGCAGCGGTTCGGAGGTGTTGTCGCAACCGACGCCGGAGCCGTGCTGGCCGTTCTCTATGTAGACCGCGGAGTCGTAGAAGGTCGCGTGCGAGCCGGCGGCCGGGTAGACGATCGGGTGGGTGCCTTCCTTCTGCACCTTCGGGTCGTCCCAGCTCGCGCGCTCGCCGCCGGCGTGCTGGAAGAGGATGACTTCGCTCGGTTCTTCGCGCAGCGCCTCGGTCGTCGTTTCGGATTCGAAGCTGAGCTGCATCCCCTCCCAGTCGCCCTCGTGGAGGTCGTTGAACTGGTTGAAGTACCAGAAGAACCAGTACTGGAGGACGAACCCCGAGTGGTTCGGTTCGCGGGCGATGTGGGCGTAGACGATCGCCGGCGCCTTGCCTTCTGCGACCAGCTTCTCGAAGGCCCGCGCATATATGCAGGTGTCGCCGAGCGCCTTGCCTTCGAGGTCGAGGTAGTAGCCGTCGGGAAGGCCGGCGATGTCGTTGGCGGTCGGCGCCTTCGTCACGTCTTCCAGCCGCCCGGTCTGGAGATTGGTATGGGTGAGGGTGACGGTGGGGTTGCCGAGCACGGAGCCGACGCTGGTCGGCTGGTACTGCTCGGCGCTGGTGTCGCAGGGCGGTTCCTGCTGTTCGCGCAGCATCGCGATCGGCGCGTAGGTTTCCGCCAGCTTCTGCGCGGCGGGATCGGGCACGAGCACGCTGTCCTTCGCATCGACCGGCGCCGCGGCCGCGCTTGCCGCGGGCAGGCAGAGCAGCGCGATCGTCGCGAGCCCCAGAAACAAGCGGCGTGGCCAGGCCATGAGCGGGCCAACGTACCAGCCGTCGGCCTGCTCTTTCGATAGGCTCGCGCCCGCATGCCCCCCGTCTTCTGGCTCGGCCTCGGAATCGCGGCCTTCATCTTCCTCGTCGGCACCATCTCCGGCGCCCGCTCGCGCACCGGCAGTCTCAAGCAGGGTGCCGCGACCGGCGCCTACCTCGGCGTCATGCTCGCCTTCCCGCTGCTGGCCATCGGCCTCGCCACCAGCTAGACGCCGGCATAGTCGGCGCTCCCGCGGGTACTCGGCAGGTTCGAGACCCGAGAGAACGGAGCAAGCGAGATGACCGACGTGACTTCCATCCCCACCGTCGCCCTGCACGACGGCGTCGAGATCCCCCAACTCGGCTTCGGCGTCTTCCAGGTGCCGCCCGAGGACACTCAGGAGACCGTCGAGGAGGCGCTCGGCGCCGGCTACCGCCACATCGATACCGCCGGCGCCTACCGCAACGAGGCGGGCGTCGGAGCGGCGATCGCCGCCTCCGGCCTGGCCCGCGACGAGGTCTTCGTCACCACCAAGCTCTGGAACTCCGAGCAGGGCTACGACTCGACCCTGGCCGCCTTCGACAAGAGCCTGGAGCGGCTCGGCCTCGACCACGTCGACCTCTACCTGATCCACTGGCCGATGCCGAGCGAGGATCGCTACCTCGACACTTGGCGCGCCTTCGAAGCGATCCGCGAGCAGGGGCGCTCGCGCTCGATCGGCGTCTCCAACTTCCGCGTCGAGGACCTCGAGCGGCTGCGGGCGGAGGCTGAGAGGCAGCCGACCGTGAACCAGATCGAGCTGCACCCGAGCCTGCAGCAGGCGGAGCTGCGTGCCTGGCATGCCGACCACGGCATCGCCACCGAGGCCTGGAGCCCGCTCGCCCAGGGCGAGCTGCTCGACGACGACACGATCGCGACGATCGCCGCCCACCACGAGCGGACCCCGGCCCAGACGATCCTGCGCTGGCACCTGCAGCTCGGCAACGTCGTCATCCCCAAGTCGGTCACCCCGGAGCGGATCCGCGAGAACATCGAGATCTTCGACTTCGAGCTGAGCGAGGACGACGTCGCCGCGATCGCCCGCCTCGACGCCGGCGAGCGCACCGGCCCCGACCCCGCCACCTTCGTCGCGCCCTAGGCCATAGCCTGGCGGCCGATGGGCCGAAAAGCCGCCGCTGGCTCGACTCTCGCCGCTGGTTCCACCCGTCGGCCCACCGGCCGGCGCCGGGTCTCGCTGCGGAGCCGGCGGATCAACGCCGTCTCGGCGACCGCGTTCGTCATCGGCGGCTCGCTGTTCGCGATCGGGGCGGTGCTGGCGCAGGGCGACGTCGGCGGGCCGCGGCTGGCGGCGGCGGTCTACCTGGTCGGCGGTGTCTTCTTCAGCAGCGGCGGTTACGCGGCCGTCCTGCAGATCGTCAACGGGCCGCGCCAGGGGCGCTGGCGCTGGTGGTCGGCGGAGCCGGCGCGGCTGGAGTGGCTCAGCACCGTCGTCCTCTTCGTCGGCACCCTGGTCTTCGCGATCAACTTGTTGGACTCTCTGATCGGCGACCTCAGCCCGGCCCAGTACGACCGCCTGGTCTGGTCGCCGGACATGGTCGGCTGCGCCCTCTTCCTCGTCTCCGGCCACCTGGCGATGGTCGAGATCTCCGGCAGCTGGCTGCCCTGCTGGCGCCCGCGCGACCTTGGCTGGCGGATCGTCGCCACCAACCAGCTCGGCTCGGTCCTCTTCATGGTCTCCGCCGTTGCCTCGCTCGTGCGCGGCGACGGCGACATGGTCGCGATCGGGATCGCCAACTGGGGCACCCTGACCGGCGCCCTCTGCTTCGCCGTCGCCGGCGTCATGCAGGAGTTCGAGCGCCCGGATTGAGAGGATGCGCTGATGGCTGGCGAGGCACGGGCGAACGCGCCGCGGACGGAGAAGGTGCTGCCGGGGGTCTGGCGGCTGCGGCTGCCGCTGCCCTGGCCCGGCGTTCCGCACGGCAACGCCTGGGCGATCGAGAGCGGCGACGGGATCGTCCTCTTCGACACCGGCATGGGTGGCAAGGGGCGGCTGCGCCAGCTCGACCTGGCTCTGGCTCAGGCCGGCCACGGAGTGGAGGACATCGGCCTGCTGGTCTGCACCCACTCCCACATCGACCACTACGGGCTCGCCTCGGCGATCGTCGAGGCCGCCGGCTGCGAGCTCTGGATGCACCCCGCCTGGGAGCACGTGCGCCTGCTCGCCGACGACCCGGCGGCGGCGCTCGAGCACCGGCTCGAGGTGGCTCGCCAGAGCGGCGTCCCGGTCGCCGCCCTGGAGCGCTACCGCGAGTCCCGCAGCGGCGACGAGGAGACCGGGATCGACGCGATCCAGGTGCCCGACCGCGAGCTCGTCCCCGGCGTCGAGGTCGAGACCGGGCTCGGCGCCTGGCAGGTCTACGAGACCCCCGGCCACGCCCCCTCGCACGTCGTCCTGCACCAGCCCGAGCGCAGGCTGATGATCTCCGGCGACCACCTGCTCGGCCGCACCGTCCTCTTCTTCGATCACGGCCACACGCCCGACCCGGTCGGCGAGTTCCTCGCCAGCCTGACCGCGGTCGAGCCGCTGCAGACCGAACTCTGCCTGCCCGGCCACGGCCGCCCCTTCCGCGACCCGGAGGCGAAGATCGCCGAGGCGCGCCGCCAGGTCGAGGAGCTGCTCGGCAAGGTGCGCGAAGCGCTCGCCGGCGGCGAGCGGATGGCCTTCGAGATCGTCGCCGAGATCCTCGGCCCGGAGAACCTCGACAGCCCGGCCAGCGCCTGGGTCCTGCAGATCGTCCTCTCCTGCCTCGACCACATGGCGCTCCAGGGCGCCGTCGTCGTGGTCGCGGGGAGCGATCCCCAGAAGTGGCGATTGCAGTAGCCCGGGGGCGGCGCCCGGCCGCCAGGCCCGGCCGATAGCCTTCGCCGATCGCCAGCTTCACCTACACGCGCGAGGTCGCGGCGGCGCCCGAGACGGTTTTCGAGGTGCTGACCGACCACCGCCGCTACACCGAGATCACGCCGCTGCGCAAGGCAGAGCTGGAGCGCGAGGGAGAGCCGGCGCCCAACGGGGTGGGGGCGATCCGCGTCCTGGGCGTGGCCGGGCCGCCGCTGCGCGAGGAAGTGCTCGCCTACGAGCCGGGACGGCGCTTCTCCTACAAGCTGCTCTCCGGGCTGCCGGTGCGCGACCACGTCGGCACCGTCGAGCTGACCCCGAGCGGCGCCGGCACCCGGATCGTCTATGCGGTCCGCACCACGCCGACCCTGCCGCTGGCCGGCGGCGCCTTCCTGGTCGGCCTCCAGTTCGCGATCAAGCAGCTGCTGGGCGGCGTCGCCAAAGAGTCCGAACGGCGCGCGGCGAATGGCTGAGGGCGGGCTCGAGGCCCGCCAGCGCCGGTTCGAGCGCCAGCTGCAGCGCAACCGCACGCCGGCGATCTGGCTGCTCGTCGCCGCTCTCATCTTCAGCGCCATCGCCGTCGGCTACCAGCTGCTGAAGCGTCCCGCCGACGTCCACAATTCCAGTGCGATCTTCGTGCCGCAGAAGCCGCCGGCGCCGCCTAAAGAAGCGAAGACGGTGAACTGGCCGATGTACGGGCTCAACCCGGCTCGCACCCGCTACCTCCCGGCACGGGGGATCAAGCCCCCGTTCACCAAGCTCTGGCGCTACACCGAGCGGCCCCTGCTCGAGTTCCCGCCGATCTACGTCGGCGGCAAGCTCTACGCGGTCAACAACAGCGGCTTCGCCTTCGCCCTCGACGCCGACACCGGCAAGGTCCTCTGGGAACGGCGGATCGGCCGCCTCAACGCCTCCTCGCCGACCTACTACCGCCACCGCCTCTACATCGTCAACCTCGTCCCCGGCCACATCGTCAAGCTCGACGCCAAGACCGGCAGGATCATCTGGAAAAAATCGCTGCCGGGCCGGGCCGAGTCCTCGCCCGTGGTCGTCGACCGCACCGTCTACTTCGGCTGCGAGGACGGCAACCTCTACGCGCTCAGCACGATCAGCGGTGCCGTGCGCTGGGCGACCCAGCTCGGCGGCCCGGTCAAGTCGGCGCCGGCCTACTACGGCGGCCGCCTCTACGTCGGCGACTACGGCGGCTACATGAACGCGGTCGACGCCAAGAGCGGCAAGCTGATCTGGCAGAGCGGCTCGCTCGGGCCCGGCTTCGGCGCCTCGGGCGAGTTCTACTCGACCCCCGCGATCGCCTACGGCCGTGTCTACGCGGGCAACAACGACGGCCGCGTCTACAGCTTCGACCTCAGCGACGGCACCCTCGCCTGGAGCTACTCGACCGGCGGCTACGTCTACTCCGGCCCGACCGTCGCCAACACCTCGCACAGCCCGCCGACGGTCTTCGTCGGCTCCTTCGACGGCAACGTCTACGCGCTCGACGCCAAGGACGGCAGCGTCCGCTGGAGCCGCTCGGCCGGCGGCCAGGTGGTCGGCTCGCTCTCGGCGGTGGGGGACATCGTCTACGTCGCCGAGTTCACCAACAAGACGACCTCCGGCTTCATGATGAGGAGCGGCAAGCGCGTCTTCCACTACGACAAGGGGACCTACACGCCGGTCATCTCCGACGGCCGCCGCCTCTACCTGACCGGCTACTCCAGCATCACTGCGCTGGAACCCCACCGGGGGGTGGCGGCGGTGGCTCCGGCGCACCCGGCGCGAAAGACGGGAAAAGCCCGGAGTGGAGGCGCGCCCTGAGGACTTCGAGGCTGGCCGAGTAGTTCTGGATCCGGTAGCTGCTGGTGGTGCCGAAGTCCTGGTAGTAGACGAGCATCTTGCAGCGCGGGTGCTGTCCGACCCAGGCGAAGAGCCTGCTGACGAAGGCCGGGTCGTCGCCGTTTTCGATGCCCCACTCGGTCAGCGCGAAGGGCTTGCTGCCGGCGTAGCGGTTGTAGAGGCCGGTCAGCGACTTCCATTCCGGGTAGGAGGCGTAGAAGTCGGTGCCGACCCAGTCGACCCACTTCGAGCCCGGGTAGTAGAAGCGGGGGCGGTTCTGGGGCACGGTCGGCGAGCCCGACGGCAGCGGGCTCCAGACGATCGCCACCGGCGCCTTCGGCAGGCCTCCGACCGTGACCGTCAGCGGCGGCAGCCCGGCTTCGGCCAGGCGGGCGTTGATCGTCGCCGCCTTGCCGCCGCCGTGGACGATCACGTAGATGCGGCGGAAGGCGAGCTTGTACCAGCGCGGCGTGTGGGCGGAGTCGCGGGGCGCGCCGCCGCAGTCGTAGGAGGCGTAGACGTTGAGGCAGCGGTTGGGCTCGCCCAGTGGCCGCACGTAGGCGCGCATTTCCTTCTCGTAGAAGAGCCGGTTGAGGCGGACCAGGTATTCGTCGCCGTTGCCATGGGCGATCGCCCGCGGGGTGATGATCTCGTGGCCGTCGCTGTTGTCGGCGGTGGTGATGTGGATCAGCGGCCGCGCCCGCGCCGTCTGCCAGCGCTGGATCGAGTCGGGGAAGTCGCTGCCCCAGGTGCGGAAGGACTCGATGATCGCCGGGTGCTTGCTGACCGCGGTCGAGAATTCGCCGAACTGGGCGGGGTCGCCGGTGTCGGAGACCCCGAACCAGACCTTCTTGCCGCGCGGTTCGAGCAGGCCGGCGCTGGCCGTTGCCGCGAGCGCAAGCGCGAGCATGGCCACGGCCGCCAGCAGGCATGCTGCCGCCCGGACCTTGTGTCCACGGGTCATCCGCGACCTCTTCGACTGGCTATGCCCATGACCTTCACAACACGGGAAGGGGCCGCGAGCTGCCGCCTTCCGCACTCAGGCAGGGAGCCGGCCGGGGAGAGAGATCGGCCGGCTGCTCAGGCGGCCAGGCTGGCGGGGTGGTCAGCGACCAGCGCCAGGACTTCCGGGGCGAACTTGGAGATGAAGCTGGGGCCGACGCCGCTGATCTCGATCAGGGCACCCTCGCTGCCGGGCCGGATCGCGGCGATCGCGGCGAGGGTGCGGTTGTTGGCGACGGTGTAGGCGGGCTTGCCTCCGGCGGCGACCAGGCGCCAGGCTTTGAGCGCCTCGAACAGCGGCGCGTCGGCGGGGGAGAGGTCGGGCGACGATGCCGCCGAGCCGCCCTTCTTGGTGCGGCGGATGGCGATCTTCTCCGGGTCCGGCAGCCAGCTCTGGGTGTCGCAGACGTCGCAGCAGCGCTCCAGCGGCGCCCCCGCCAGGCGGTCGCCGAAGTGGTCGAGCAGCGAGCGGCGGCGGCAGCGGTCGGAGTAGATGAAGGCCTTGATCGCGCGGTAGGCGCGCCAGCCGCGCTCGTGGGCGATCGCCAGCTCGGGGTCGCCGGCACGCTGTTCGTTGAAGCGGACCAGGCGGCCGAGGTCCATCTTCATCGCCAGCAGCACCGCGCGGGCGGGCAGGCCGTCGCGCCCGGCGCGGCCGGCCTCCTGGTAGTAGGCCTCGACGCTGGTCGGGATCGCCATGTGCCAGACCGAGCGCACGTCGGCCTTGTCGACGCCCATGCCGAAGGCGTTGGTTGCGACGATCACGTCGACCTCCCCGCCCATGAAGCGGCGCTGGACCGAGGTGCGCTGTTCGGCTTCCATGCCGGCGTGGTAGGGGAGCGCGTTCTGGCCGGCCCGGCGCAGCGCCTCCGCCACCTCGTCGGTGTCTTTGCGGGTGCCGCAGTAGACGATCGCCGGGCGGTTGGCGGAGTCGGAGAGCCCGGCCTCCAACAGCGCCTGGCGCCGCGCCTTGGAGCCCGTGCCTTCGAGCGGGATGACGTCGAAGGAGAGGTTGGGTCGGTCGAAGCCGGAGCGCACCTGCAGCGGCTCCCGCATCCCGAAGCGGCTGGCGATCTCCGCCGCGACCGACTTCGTCGCCGTCGCCGTGCAGGCCATCACCGTCGGTCGCCCCAGCCGGTCGGCGATCTGCGGCAGTCGCAGGTAGTCGGGCCGGAAGTCGTGCCCCCACTCGGAGACGCAGTGCGCCTCGTCGACCGCGATCAGGTCGATCCGCCGCTGCGCCAGCGCCTCGAGGAAGACGCTGGAGCCGAAGCGCTCCGGCGAGCAGTAGACGATCCGTGCCTCGCCGCTCCGCACCTGCCCGAGTGCCCGGTGCGTCGCCTCCCCGTCCATGTTCGACGAGATCATCGCCACCGGATGCCCCGCCGCCGTCAATCGCGTCCACTGGTCCCGGATCAACGCGATCAGCGGCGAAACCACGATCGACAGGTCATCTGTGGCGAGCCCGGGCAACTGATAGCAGAGGCTCTTCCCCCCGCCCGTGGGCATCACGATCAGCGAGTCGCGCCCCTCCAGCGCCGCTTCCACCGCCTCCCTCTGCCCCGGCCGCCAGTGCTCGAAGCCCAGCTCCCCGAGCAGCAGGTCGGCTCTATCTCCGGTCGTCAGATTCACACGTCCAGGCTAAGCCTTTCTCCGGCGGACTACGAGACGATCTGCGCCGGCACCTGGCTCAGCTTCTCGGCCAGCGCGTCGATCGACTGCGCCAGCTTGCGGGTATCCGCCTTGGTCAGCTCTTCGTAGCCGACGAAGCCGTCGCCGCGCCGGTACGGCGCCAGCGTCGCGTAGACCTTCTCGAAGTCGGCTTCGATTTCCTTGGCCAGCTTCGGGTCCTTCTTGGCGAGCAGCGGCTCGACCGCGTCGAAGGCCGCTTCGGCGCCTTCGACGTTGGCCTCGAAGTCGACCAGGTCGATGTGCGAGTAGCGCTCCTCCTCGCCGGTGATCTTCGAGGCCGAGACCTCGCCGAGCAGCTCGTTGGCGCCGTTGGCGATCTGCACCGCCTGCAGGTCGACGGTCTTGACTTTCTGCGCCAGTTCCTCGACGTCGGCTTCCAGCTGCTTGGCGACCGGCGCCATGCCCCTGGCGGTGCCTTCCTCCCAGAGCGCTTTCTCGATCCGGTGGAAGCCTTCGAATTCGCTCGCCGGCACGTCGTTTTCGCGGGCGTCGATGCGGGGGTCGAGATCGCCGAAGGACTCGGCCACCGGCTCGATCCGCTCATACGGGATGCGGGCCGCCGGGTAGGCCGCCTTGGCGGCGGCGACGTCGCCCGCGACCACCGCGGCGACGAACGGCTTGGTCTCGGTCACCAGCTCGTCGGTGTTCTTCTCCAGGTATTTGCGGTACTGCGCGACCGCCGCTTCGACCTCGGGGCTGTTGTCCGCCTGCAGCTTGCCGCTGACGGTCAGCGTCCCGTCTTCTTCGTCGCCGCCGTTGCAGCGGAGGACGTATTCGCCTTCCTCCAGGGTCAGCGAGAAGCTGCCGGAGAGTCCTTCGGAGAGGTTCTCCTTCTCGCCGAGGATCGTTTCGCCGTCGAGCACCTCCATCTCGGTCACCTTCGAGCTGCCGTCGTTCTCGACCTCGAAGTCGATCGGGCCGGCGGGCGCCTTGGCGTCGTGCGGATCGCAACCGGCGTCGGTCAGCTTGAAGGACATCTTCTTGGCGCCGGCGGGCGCGTCTTCGCTGGAGCCGCAGGCGGCGACGAAGAGGGCGAGGAGGCCGACGGCGAGGGCGGTCAGCGCGACGCGGAGGGGCGGTCGATTCATCGGTGCGGTGGCTCCTTGGGTGGTTGCTCGAGACGAGAGTTAGGGAAACCTAACAAAAACCGACAGATCAAGTCGGAATAGGAGCCGGGCGCTCAGCCGAGCAGCGTTTCGCCGACGTATCCACCGCGCCGAGCCCCGGGCGGGACGGCGAAGACGGCGCTGCCGACGTGCTTGATGTACTCGTTGAGCGCGTCGTCGGCGCCGAGCCGGCGCTGGATCGCGACGAACTGCTTTTCGGGGTCGCGCTGGAAGGCGATGAAGAAGAGGCCGGCTTCGAGCTCGCCGAGGCTCTCGTCGACGCCGTCGGTGAAGGAGTAGCCACGGCGCAGGATTCGCTCGCCCTCGTTGGCCTGGGCGGAGGCGAGGCGGACGTGGGCGTCGACCGGGATCGCCGGCAGCCCGCTGCTCTGCGTCTTCGCGAAGTCGAGCGGTTCGAACTCGTCGTCGCCGCCAAGCGGGGCGCCGCTGTACTTGGCACGGCCGATCGTCTGCTCCTGGTCTTCGAGCGAGGAGCGGTCCCAGACCTCCAGCAGCATGCGGATGCGGCGGCTGACGAGGTAGGTGCCGCCGCGCATCCAGGCCGGGCCTTCGTCGCCGATCCAGACGTAGCGATCCATCGCCGCCGTGTCCTCGGCCTTGATGTTGGCGGTGCCGTCCTTGAACCCCATCAGGTTGCGCGGCGTGTCCTGGCTGCGGCTGGTGGTCGAGGTGCGGCCGAAGCCGAGCTGGGACCAGCGCATCGCCACGGTGCCGCGGCCGATCCGGGCCAGGTTGCGGATCGCGTGGAAGGCGACCTGGGGGTCGTCGGAGCAGGCCTGCACGCAGATGTCGCCGCCGCTTTCGAGCTCGTTCAGCTCGTCGGCCGGCAGCGCTGGGATCTGCTTCAGCGCCGCTGGGCGCTCGCTTGCCAGGCCGAGCCCGCGCCGTTCGAACAGGCTCGGGCCGAAGCCGAAGCCGATGGTCAAATTCGACGGCAGCAGGCCGACGGTCTCACCGGTGTCGTCGGGTGGCGCCAGCTCGACGTCGTTGACGTCGCCGATCAACTCGCCGGCGCTCATTTCCGCTGCCGCCCGGGTCCACTCGCGCATCAGCTCGCGCAGCGCCGCGGCGCTCTCGGTCTGCAGGTCGAAGGCGGCGAAGAAGAGCCGGTCCTGGGCCGGGGTGTCGATCCCGGCCTGGTGCTCGCCATAGAAGGGGACGCTGCCGGTGCCGTCGCTGCTCGCCTCCGCCGACTCCTGGCCGGCCAGGTAGCCGCCGGCGCCGAGGCCGATCCCCGCCGCGCCGATCCCGGCGGACTTCAGCAGGCTGCGGCGGCTGATCGGGGTCATCGGCGAGGAGCTGGCGCGGCGCTCAGGCCGGGGTCTGGGCCGGCGCGCCCTGGCCCTGGCGGCCCGCGACGCTGCCGCTCTTGCGACGGCGGCGCAGGCGGTCGGGCCAGAGGACGTAGAGCGTCATCGGCACCGCGTAGAGCAGGTAGACCGCGACCTCGATCTCGGTCGGCGTCGGCTGCAGGCCCAGCATCCCGGTCAGCAGCGAGCCGCTAACCGTGCCCGGCTGGACCAGCCAGGTGAGGTCGAGCGCCTGCCCCTGGAAGCTGGAGATCCAGCCGGCCTCGTGCGCGGTGTGGGCGGCGGTGGCGAGCAGGCCGGCGGCGACGAAGACGAGGACGAGGCCGGTGACGCGGAAGAAGCGGGTGAGGTTGATGCGGACGCCGCCGCGGTAGAGCCCGAGCCCGATCGCGACCGCCACGATCAGCCCCAGCACGGCGCCGGCGCCGGCGGCGGTCGTGTCGGTCGCGTCCTGGAAGGCGGCGAGCAGGAAGACCGAGGTCTCAAAGCCCTCGCGCAGGACCGCGAGGAAGGCCATCCCGACGAGCGCCATCGCCGACCCGGTTGCCAGGGCCGACGCGGCCTCGCCCTCGAGTTCCGCCTTGATCCCGCGCGCGTGACGGGTCATCCAAAAGATCATGTAGCTGATCGTCCCGACCGCGATCAGCCCGATCACGGTCTCCATTCCCTCCTGCTGCTGCTGCGGGAGATCACGGCCGA
>DATBXZ010000287.1:0-4784 GCA_036513995.1 Solirubrobacterales bacterium
GGCGACGGTGCGCGACGCGGCGGGTTCGGCCTGACCCCGCAACGCGGCGCCCGCCTGGGGGCTGACTTCTTCGACCGGAGCGTCCACGACGTCGCTCCCGACCTGATCGGCTGCCGGCTCCTCTTCGACGGCGTCGGCGGCACCATCGTCGAGACCGAGAGCTACGAGCGCGACGACCCCGCCTGCCACGCCTACGTCGGTCTCACCGACCGCACCGAGATCCTCTTCGGCCCGCCGGGGTTCGCCTACGTCTACCTCTCCTACGGCATCCACAGCCTGCTCAACTTCGTCGCCGAAGCGGAGGGCGAGGCGGCGGCGGTGTTGATCCGGGCGCTGGAGCCGAGCGCCGGCCTGGAGGCGATGCGGGCCCGCCGCGGCGGGCGGCCTGACGGTGAGCTCTGCTCGGGGCCCGGCAAGCTGACCGAGGCGCTCGGCATCGGCCTCGAGCGCAACGGCGCCGACCTCGACCGCGATCCCTTCCTGCTGCTGGCGCCGGACGGAGAGCCGCCCGCCGTCGTTACCGGGCCGCGGATCGGGATCACCAAAGCGGTCGACCGCCCCTGGCGCTTCAGCGCCGCCGGCAACCGCTTCGTCTCGCGTCCGCGGCCTTAGGGGTTCGACTCCCGGCGGCTAGCCGGCGGTGACTCCGCCGCCACTGCCGCCGGATTCGGGTGCCGCTTCCGGCGCGGCTTCGGGTGCTTCCGGTTCAGCCGCTTCGCCTTCGGGGGCGGCTTCGACTTCTGGCGCCGCTTCGACTTCTTCGCCTTCGGGGGCCGCTTCGGATTCCACCGGCGGCACGTAGCTTTCGGTTTCGCCCGAGCCTGCGCCTGCTTCGCGGCCTTCTTTCTTCGACTTCTCTTCGGCCGCGTGGTTGGCCTTGATTTCCTCCCAGGCGGAGATCACCCTGGCCCAGATCAGGGCCGGGAAGGTGCCGCCCATCACTGGCCCGCCGTTGAACAGCGTCTTCATCGACGTCGCCGAGTCGGGGTAGCCGACCCAGACGCAGGCGGTGACTTCGTCGCTGACGCCACCGCAGAACCAGGCGTCGACCTCTTCGGAGGTCGTGCCGGTCTTGCCCCACTCGCCTTCGGCGCCGGTCTGGGCGCTGGTGCCGGTGCCGCTGGAGACGACGGTTTCGAGAATGCTCTTGGCCTCTGCACCGGTCGATTCCGTGAACGCCTGGTAATGGGTGGAGTCGTTGTCGCCGCCCTTGATCGTGTGCCCGTCGCGGTCGGTCACCTGGGTGAAGGCGACGGGACTGTTGCCGGGTTCGGGCGCGAGCGTGCCGCTGACGCGGTCGCCGTCGTTGCCGATCGTGCTGTAGGCGTAGGCCCAGCCGAGCGGGGTGACGCCTTCTTCGAGGCCGCCGAGCACCATCGCCGGGTTGGTCGAGATCGGGTCCGTGTAGCCGGCTTTGTGGATCGTCGCGGCGATCGAGTGGGTCCGGTCCTGGATCGTCTTGCCCTTCAGGCCTTCCAGCGCGAGCTGGGCGTAGATCGAGTTGTCGGAGTAGGTCGTCGCGCAGATGATCGAGCAGGAGCCGAGGTAGGAGTCCTCGTCGTTGTTGACCTCGAAGGTTTCGCCGCCGTGCTTGCCGTAGTGAAAGACCTGCGGCGCCGATTCGTAGACCGTTTCCGGCGAGATCCCCTCTTCCAGAGCCGTCAGCAGCGTGAACGGCTTGATCGACGAGCCCGGCTGGCGGTGGCCCTGGGTCGCCAGGTTGAAGGGCGTGGTTTCGAAGTCGGGCCCGCCGACCATCGCCTTGATGCCGGCGTTGTGGTTGTCGATCACGACCACCGAGGCGGTCGCGGGCGAGTAGCCGAGGTAGGAGCTGACCGCTTCTTCGGCCGCTTCCTGCAGCTGGAGGTCGATCGTCGACTTGACTTTGAGGCCGCCGAAGAAGGCTTTCGAGGCGCCGTAGCGTTCGACCAGCTGCTGGCGCAGATAGGCGGTGAAGTAGGGGGCCTTGGAGTCGAGCTTGGGGGGTTCGATGTCGTTCGGCGAGGGCAGCGCCTGCTTCGTCCCTTCCACGTACTGCTCATGGGATATGTAGCCCTGTTCGTACATTTTTTCCAGGACCAGGTTGCGACGGCCGAGGCTGTTTTCGGGATAGATCTTGGGGTCGAAGGCGGAGGGCGAGGCGATGATCGCGGCCAGCGTCGCCGCCTCCCAGGGCTCGAGGACCGAGGCGCAGGGCTCGGTCGTGGTGCCGCAGCCGGGATGGGCGGCGCCGAAGTAGGTGCGGGCGGCGGCCTCGATCCCGTAGGCGCCCTCGCCGAAGTAGATCGTGTTCAGGTACTCGGTGAGGATCTTGTCCTTGCTCCAGTGGCGCTCGAGGCGGTAGGCGAGCGCCGCCTCGCGGAACTTCTCCAGGATCGTGCGGCTGCCTTCGGCTTCGAGCGCGTTCTTGACGAACTGCTCGGTGATCGTCGAGGCGCCCTGCTGGGCGCTCTGGCTGAGCACGTCCTTGACCAGGGCGCGGCCGATGCCCTGGAAGTCGACGCCGCTGTGTTCGTAGTAGCGCGAGTCCTCGATCGAGACCACTGCGTTCTTGATGTTGGGAGAGATCTGCGCGGAGCTGAGCAGGATCTTGTTCTGGTCGCTGGTCAGGGTCCCGATCGGCTGGCCGGTGGCGTCGTAGACCTCGCTGTTCTTCGAGGCCTTGTACTCGGCGAAGTTGTAGATCGCCGGCAGGTCCTGGGAGACCGCGGCCATCATCCCGAAGACCATCGAGACCAGCGCCAGCACGCCGAGCCCGAGCAGCACGAAGAGGACGCGCAGCTTCTTCAGCCGTGGTCTCGCGGGCTTGGTCGGGGAGGCCGGTGGGGCGGGCGGAACTTCGTCGCCGCGCCGCCGGCGCTTTATTCCTAGGGGCGCCATCGAAGAGGTGGGGGCTCGGCACAGCTCAACCCGCCGAGCGGAGGCGGCAGTCTAGCATTCGCCAAATGCCGGATTTGACGCGCAACGCGGTCGACGTGCTGCCGCAGGGGAGGCTCGCCGAGCAGCTCGACGGCGGCCGGCCGCTGCGTGTGAAGCTGGGGATCGACCCGACCACGGCCGACATCCATCTCGGCCACACGGTCGTGTTGGGGAAGCTGCGCGAGTTCCAGGACGCAGGGCACACGGTCGTGCTCATCATCGGCGACTTCACCGCCAGGGTCGGCGACCCGAGTGGGCGCTCGAGCACGCGGCCGCTGCCCTCGCCGGAGGAGATCGAGGCCAACGCCGCCACCTACCAGAAGCAGGCCTTCAAGCTGCTCGATCGCGAGCGCACCGAGGTCCGCTTCAACAGCGAGTGGCTGAGGATGGAGCCGGAGGCGCTGCTGGGGTTGCTGGCGCAGACGACCGTCGCCCGCCTGCTGGAGCGCGACGACTTCCAGAAGCGGCTGGCGGGCGGGCAGCCGATCGCCGCCCTGGAGCTGCTCTACCCGCTGCTGCAGGGCTATGACTCGGTGGCGGTCGAGGCCGACCTCGAGCTGGGGGGGACCGATCAGAAGTTCAACCTGCTCTTCGGCCGCGATATCCAGGCCGCCTACGGCCAGCAGCCGCAGTCGATCCTGACGATGCCGATCCTGGTCGGCACCGACGGCGTCAGGAAGATGAGCAAGTCGCTCGGCAACTACGTCGGGGTCACCGATGCGCCCGAGGAGATGTTCGGGCGGCTGATGAGCATCCCCGACGAGGCGATGGCCGAGTACTACCGGTTGCTGTTCGGCTCCGAGCAGCCCACCGGCGTGCCCAACGAGGCCAAGCGCGAGCTGGCGCGCCGGTTGGTCGACCGCTTCCACGGCGAGGGAGCGGGGGCCGGGGCGGAGGAGCACTTCAACCGCGTGATCCGCGACCGCGGCGTGCCCGAGGAGATCGCCCGCTGGGATATCGACCCGGCCGCCGGCGACGAGCCGGGCACGATCCTGCTGCCACAGCTGATCGGCTCCGGCTTCAAGCTGAGCTCGAGCGAGGCCCGGCGCCTGATCAAGCAGGGCGGGGTCAAGCTCGACGGCGAGACGGTCGCACCGGATATCCTCGAGCTGCCGCGCGAGGCCCTGGCCGGCAAGGTCCTACAGGTCGGGAAGCGGCGCTTCCTCAGCCTCTACGACAGCGCCGCCTGAGCCGCGCCCGGCAGGCACTAGGCAAACGTCGGCCAGGGCGCTATACTCCCGCGTCCTTCTGGGGCTGCCTTGTGCGGTCCCATGCGTGAAGAGCGCCGAGTCCCGGCGTTGAGGCGCAGCGGTCTTTGAAAACTGAGCAGCGTGCACTCCGTGGACCCATCAACAGGTCCGCGGAATGTTTGAGCCCGATCCACTCGGCGCGCCAGCGCGCTGGGTGGTCTGATTTACCCGTCATGCCGGCCGCCGAGTTTGTGTACCCGGTGGCCAGCCAGGCATGGCAGCTCTTTGTGAGTACCTTTCACGGAGAGTTTGATCCTGGCTCAGGACGAACGCTGGCGGCGTGCTTAACACATGCAAGTGGTGCGACGAACCAGGGCTTGCCCTGGGGCTAAGCCGCGAACGGGTGAGTAACACGTGAGTAATCTGCCCCGATGACCGGGACAACCCGAGGAAACTCGGGCTAATACCGGATGTGGTGCACGGGTATAAGCCTGTGTACTAAAGGAAGCTTCGGCCTCCGCATTGGGAGGAGCTCGCGGCCCATTAGCTTGTTGGTGGGGTAACGGCCTACCAAGGCAACGATGGGTAGCTGGTCTGAGAGGACGATCAGCCACACTGGGACTGAGACACGGCCCAGACTCCTACGGGAGGCAGCAGTGGGGAATCTTGCGCAAT
>DATBXZ010000288.1:0-2863 GCA_036513995.1 Solirubrobacterales bacterium
CCCCTCGCCGACGCGAGGGCCCCAGCGGCCGACGATGCGGCGCTCGATCGTGACCGCGCGCTGGGCCTCGATCAGCTGCCCGACCACGGCCGCCGCCAACGCCTCCCAGGGCCAGACCCGGCGCCGCGGGCGGAAGCCGGACAGGTGCCGGATCAGCGGCCCGACCAGCGGGTCGCGGCGGAAGCGCCGGTGGAACTCGCCGAGGTCGTAGTCGACCCCGAGCACGAAGCGCATCCGCTCGAGCGCCAGCCGCAGCTGCGCCGGCCCGGCCGGTTCCGACTCGCCGGCGGCGATCGGGACGGTGACGGCGCCGGGGTCGACCGGCTCCGCACGCAGGACCACGCGGTCCGCGGCCGGCTGCCAGGCCCGCGCCAACACCGGGCTCCCTTCGACGTGGAGCAACCGCGTCGCGATCCCGCCCTCGACCCTAAGCGTGCGGTCGTCGCTCCCCCGCGGCAGCCGGTAGGGCGAGGCCGGCCGGACCTCCTGCTCGAGCGTGCTCACCTGCCGAGCAGGTGCACGTCCACCAGAAACGAGCGGCTGGCGACCACATCGCGGCGGTCGCGGCGGCGAGAGAGGCGGCGCGGGGAGCGCGTCTTCGAGCCGACGGCACTGACGGCCCGCACGGCGGCGACGGTCGCGGCCCCGGCGAGGACGCCGCCGGCGGCGGCGAGCGCGGCGCTGCGGACCTCGGTGCTCAGCACCGGCGAGGGCGGCGCCTCGTAGGGCAGCGGCAGCGCCCGCACCGGCTCCGCGTCCCGCGGCTCGGCGTCTTCCTCGGCCACGACCTCGCCGTCTACGTGAAGTTCGCTCACCAAATCGACTCTAGCGAGACCCCAGGTCGCCTCCCCAATGCTCACCGCAAACTGCGGACGTTGACGAGGGTCCCGGGTGGGACTCGCCAAGCCTCCCGCTGTTCGCGCAGGCGAGTCCCACCCGGGACCCTCTACAGCGCCCGGTCGTAAATCCGGTACCGCTTGACGACGGTCCCCCCCATCCCCTCCATCGCGCGGTTCATCGGCTCGTTCGTCTCCAGGATCCAGCCCATCTCGCCGCCGGTCTGGGGCGTCCTTTCCGCCGCGTCGAAGTGTTCGGCGTAGAGCTTTGCCGCCACCCCGGTGTGCTGGTACTCGGGCTTGACCCCGAGGAAACCGACCCGCACCCGGTCAGTCGTCCTGCCCTTGTTGAGGAAGTGCCACCAGCCCAGCGGCAACAGCCTCCCCTTCATGCGGGCCAGCACCTGATTGGTGTCCGGAACCGTGATCGCCATACCGACGACCTCGCCGGTGTCCTTGCGCTCGGCGATCATGAACCAGTTCTTGTCGAAGACGAGCTGCAGCTCCTGGGCGTAGGCGTCCAGGTCCTTCTTCGAATAGGGCACGAAGTCCCAGTTCTTCGACCAGGCGGCGTTGTAGACCTCGGCGAAGGCGTCCATGTCCTTGCGCAGCTGCCGGCGACGCATCGGCCTGACCCGGATCCCGTGCTCGCTCTCCACCTTCTCGGCCAGCTCGAAGATCGCCGGGTGGACCTTGTCGCGACCCGAGACCTCGAGGTTCCACATCAGCAGGTCCATCGCCTTGGCCATCCCGGCCTCCTCGATCATCTGCTGGTAGTAGGGCGGGTTCCAGGGCTGCAGGATCATCGGGCGCCGGTCGAAGCCGTCGATCAGGACCCCGCTCTCGTCGTTCATCGCGAAGCTAGCCGGGCCGACCATGCGCTCCTTGCCTCGCTCGAGCAGCCAGGCGGCGGCGGCGTCGAGCAGCGCCTGCAGCACCTCGGCGTCCTGCTCGAACTCCAAGAACCCGAACCAGCCCCAGTTCTTTCCCTGGTAGTCGTTGAAGGCGTGGTTGACCTGGGCGCTGATCCTGCCCACCACTCGACCGTCGCGAAGGGCGAGGAAGTATTCGGCTTCGCCGTGGGTGAAGAAGGCGTTCATACGGCGGCTGAGGAAGAGCCTGCGCTCGATTTTCAGCGGCGGCACCCACAGCGGGTGCTCGCTGTGCAGGCGAAAGGGGAAATCGACGAAGCGCTTCAGCTCACGACGGCTGCGAACGGGGCCAACGGTCACGCTTCCCATGGGAGCGGAACCTACACTTCCGGACATGAGCGACACCGCCAAGTCCCCGGTCGACGTCTTCGAGAAGGCCCGCAGCCACGATCGACTCGAGCAGCTCGAAGCGGCCAAGGAGCACGATCTCCTCCCCTACTTCCGCCTGCTGACCTCGCAGGCCGGCCCGGTGGTGGAGATGGAGGGGCGGGAGACGATCATGCTCGGCTCCAACAACTACCTCGGGCTGACCGGCGACAAGCGGGTGAAGGACGCCGCCCGCGACGCCCTGGAGACCTACGGCACCGGCGTCACCGGCTCGCGGCTGCTCAACGGCACCACCCCCCTGCACGTCGACCTCGAGCGCGAGCTGGCCGAGTGGATGGGGACCGAGGACGCGATCGTCTTCACCACCGGCTACCAGGCCAACGTCGGCGCGATCGGGACGATCCTCGGCCCGCAGGACACCGTGATCTGCGACTCCGGGGACCACGCCTCGATCCTCGACGGCGTGCGCATCTCCGGCGCGAAACTGCGCCCGTTCCGTCACAACAGGATGGACAAACTGGAGAAGATGCTGGAGCGCGCCGCGGGCGACGGCGGCGGCGTCCTGGTGATCGTCGACGGCGTCTTCTCGATGGAGGGCGACGTCTGCAACCTCCCCACGATCGTCGAGCTCTGCCGCAAGTACGGCGCGCGGTTGATGGTCGACGAGGCCCACGGGGCCGGCGTGCTCGGCGCTCGCGGCGCGGGCGCCTCGGAGCTCTTCGGGCTCGAGGACGAGGTCGACCTGCGGATGGGGACCTTCTCCAAGAG
>DATBXZ010000289.1:0-14134 GCA_036513995.1 Solirubrobacterales bacterium
ATAGAGCAGGCGTGGCCCGGGCAGCGCCTCGAACCATGCCGGCGCCGGCGCCGGCAGCGACCACTCGCCCGGGTCGACGGCGTTGGGCACGACCGCGCTTGGGCCGCTCGGCCGGATCTTCTCGAGGATCGCCGGCGCGACCGCGACGACCGCCCGACCCCGCTCGCGGATGCGGCGGTATGACTCCTCATAGGCGGGCCAGAGGCGACGCAGCGGCGGCGACTCGGCGAGATCGTCGTAGGCGTAGAAGGTGACCGAGGCGGCCCACTCCAGCGGCGCGAAGCCGGCGATCAGCGGGTGGGTGGTGATCACCGCCGGGCGCTCGAGGCCACGCCGGGCGGCGGCTCGCCGCGCCCGGGCGTCCCAGCCGGCAAAGACGCGCTCGTTGGCGGCGATGCCGGCCGGGTCCGCACGCCGCAGCCGCAAGGGCGAGTACAGGGACGCCCGCTCGTCGGCGGGGAACGGGGGCGGCGGCTCGACCCGATCCCTGAACAGCTTGATCGGCAGGCTGCGGGGAGTCTCGGCGACGAGCAGCCTTCCCACTGCCGGGTGCTGCATCAGCGTCTCCGCCAGGCGGTCCTCGGAGAAGCACATGCCGCGCGCCACGGCCGTCCCCCAGCTCGCGTAGGCGAAGCTGAAGAAGACGTCGCGGGAAGCGGCGGCGGTCACCGAGCCCGCGCCGCGCCGGGCACGCTCGGCGCCGGTGACAGCACGGCACCGCGAGTGTGGATCACCGCCGACTTCGGCGCCAGATCCCAGGAGAGGACGACGGCAAAGCCAGCGAAGAAGCACAGCAGGTATGGGATCTGGGGGAAGGCGAGAAGGTCGAAAAGGGCGCTGCCCAATGCCAGCGCCACGGTCGTCGCGGCGATCGCGATCGCAATCGACGCGCTGTCGCCCTTGCGGTTCCTGGCCACCCGGTGGGCGACGAGGAAGATCGCGAGGAAGATCGAGAAGTAGGCAATCACCCCCAACGCCCCGGTGCCGATCATCGTGGTCAGATACTGGTTGTCGAGAATTCGGTATTTCTTCTGATCGTAGGTTTCGTAGCCGCGGCCGAGGAACGGATGGTCGATCACGTCGGGTCGGATCGCCGCGTAGTCGCTCTGGCGGTTCATCGCGCTGTCGGTCTTGAACAGGTTTTGCGGCAGGATCGCGTCACCGACCCCGCCCAGCGCCCCAGGAGCGGCAATGTGGGCGATCACGAGCAGGCCGACGGCGGCAGGGAGCATCTGGCGCAGCAGCCGCGGCCGGAAGGCGACGAGGACGACGATCGAGGCCAGGGGCGCGACCAGGCTGGTTTTTCGCCCCGTCGCCAGCGCCGCCGCGAACAGCAGCGCCGCCAGCCCCCCCCAGAGGATCTTGCCGCGCAGCTCGCGGTTGTCGTACATCGAGATCAGCGCGTAGGGCATCGCGCAGGCCATCATCATCGCCGGTGCCAGCGGGTGGATGGTCGGCCCGATCACCGCTTTGCGCCCGAGCGAGTCGACGTTCCCAAGTTCGGCCGGCAGCGAGACCGGCAGCACCTTCTCGGTCAGTTCGAAGAAGACGTTGAACCCGGTGCGGTATTCCCAGAGCACGCCGATCGCGGTCAGCGCCGCAAGGCCGCAGACCAGCTTCATGAACGGCCGCACCTCCCCCGGACGCACGCTCGAGGCGACGATGCAGAAGAGGGCGACGTAGGAGAGCAGCAGCGCCAGCTTGCGCACCCCGAGTTCGAACTCGCCCAGGCGCACCGTCACGTCGGCGCCCTGGACGAGGCTGACGACCGCCACCAGCACGAAGGTGGCGAAGGCGTAATGGACCAGGCTCGCGCGCAGCCGCGGCGAGCGCCGCGCCATGGTCAGCGAAAGCACCCAAAGGCCGACCAAGAGGAGCAGGAAAGGCCGGTCGAGCTTGGCGTCGAGCGGCAGCGGGATCGGCAGGTCGACGCTGTCGAAGGGCAGCAGCCAGAGCATCGCCAGGAAGCCGGCCAGGGCCCACGGCAGCGGCCTTCTGGTGTGCGGCCAGTCGTCCTCGTTGCCGTCGGTGGGTCGGGGGCGGTATCTGACCAGCAGGAACCGGATGTCCGGCGCCGGCAGGCGATCCCCCGAGATCACCGTTCGCTGATCGCCGGACCGCCTTCGCGGTCCGGGTCGGGAGGTCCATCGGGACCCGGCAGCCGCCACGGTTCGCTGGTGGGATCGACGGGGGGACGCGCTGTGACTTTCGGCTCCCAGTGGTGGGATTGCGCATCCAGGCGCTCCATCTCACCGGCGAGTCGCCAGTGGCGCATGAACCCGGTGGCGATCGCGAAGATCAGGCAGCCGAGCCCGAAGACGCCGACGAAGGCGAGGACCATCAGCATCATGTCGGCGGAGCCCCCCACCAAGCCGCCTTCGGGCTGGCCGAGCTGGCGAACGATGATGTCGTTGATCAGCGGGCCGGTCGAGCTTGCCACGGGCTTGGGTTCGGGGTTGACCTTCGCCTCTTTGGCCGCCTGGTGCTTGAGTTCGTCGATGTAGTGCGAGAGCACCGTGTAGGAACTTTGGGCCAGGTCCAGCGAGCCCTGCACGGTGGGCGCGGTCGCGTAGACGGTGATGATCGGGACGTCTTCCTGGGCCTGGAAGACGAGCCGGTAGGCCTTGGCCTCGTCGACAAGCGCGGTCGCGCGCGATTCCGCACCCTGTTCGCCGTAGTCGCGAATGCCGGTGCCTTCGCTGAAGGGGCCGCTGGCGGTGATCAGAAGCGGGTTGAGCTTCAGTTCCCGGGCGATCTTGCCGACCGCTTCGCGGCTGCTCAGATACTGGGCGTAGACGCTGGCTCGCGTACCGAGGGCCGCCAGCTGGTCGGAGGCGGCGCCTTTGACCAGCGTCGATTCCGCCGAGTCGACGAGGATCTGGCTGGTCGCCGCGCCGACGGACGTCGAGCGCCGCTCGATGCCCCCGGGGCCGACCTTGAACGCGGTCAGGAGCGCCGCCAGCACGGCCACGGCGAAGATCGCTCCCAGAACTACCCTGTGGCGCAGCAGCGACTTTACGAACCCGACTAGCTCCATTACAGCTCAGCTCCATTTCCGACGTTTTTCGTCCGCTCCATTGCCAGTACAACGATCAGCCATCCGGAAAACTTGCTCGCTCCGGATCGCCCCACAAGCCACTCACCGTCCCATGCGTTTCTTTGCTGGATGGAGCACAAGGAGACCCCTGCCCAGGAACTTGGCCCGAGTGAACTGCGCGAGGCGGCGGTCTCCGGCATGCGCTGGTTTGCCGCCGCCAAGGTCGTCAGCGAAGTGCTGCAGCTGGTCGCGGCCGTTGCCTTGGCCAGATTGATCAGTCCCGCCGACTTCGGCAACGCCGCCGTCGCGATGATCCTCCTGCCGCTGGCGGTGATCCTCACCTACGAGGGATTTGGCAGCGCCCTGGTCCAGCGCAAGCTGATCACCGACGGCCACTACGAGGCGGCGACGTTGACCAGCGTCGCCAGCGGCTTCGCGCTCAGCCTCGTCACCTTCCTCCTCGCCCCGGTCCTCGCCGCACCGATCTTCGGCGACGAGGTCGCCCGCCTGATCCAGCTCGCCTCGCCCGCCTTCGCCCTCGCCGGAATCGGGGCCGTCTCCCGCGCCCACCTGCTGCGCCGCCTCGACTTTCGCACCAGCAGCCTGATCGAGACCGCCTCGCTCGTCCTCGGCTCCTTTTCCGCAGTCGGGCTGGCAGCAGCCGGGATGGGAGCCGAGGCCCTGGTGCTGGGAGGCGTGATCACGACCGCGATCGCCTCGCTGTTGCTGGTCGTCGCCGCGCCGCCCTCGCGACCGCGCTGGCGCTCGCAGGAGCTGGCCGAGATCAGCCGCTTCGGCTCCCCGGCCGCCGCCGCCGGCGTCCTCTATGTAGCGATCAGCAACGTCGACTACGCCGTCCTCGCCGCCCGCCTCAGCGCCACCCAGGTCGGCATCTACTGGCGCGCCTTCCAGCTCGGCGTCCTCTACCAGGACAAGCTCAGCGGGGTGATGATGCGCCTCGCCTTCCCGCTTTACTCGCGCACCCGCGATCTCGACGAGATGAAACGCCTGCACGAGCGGGCGACCCGCGTGCACGGCGCCGTCGTCGTGCCGCTGCTGGCGATCCTGATCGTGACCGCGCCGGAGCTGGTGCCACTGGTCTTCGGCGACGCCTGGCGGGCGGCCGTCGAGCCGACCCAGATCCTCGCCGTGGCGGGGATGATCGCGGCGATCCTCACCGGCTACCCCCAGGTGATGCTCGCCGCCGGCCGGCCACGCCCGCTGATGGTCTTCAACTGCTGCGTCCTCGTCGTCTACGGTCTCGCCGTTCTCGCGACCGCCAGCCTCGGCCTGGCAACCGTCGCCGTCGCCGTCGTCGCCGTCCACGTCGCGATGCTCGCCGCCGTGTACCTGATCCTCTTCCGGCGCGTCCTCGGCTTTCCGATCGGCCGCCTGGTCAGCGACCTGGCGCCCGCGGTCCTCGGCAGCGTCGCGATCGTCGCCGTCGGCCTGCCGCTCGCCGGCCTCCTGCGCGAGCTCGACGTCGCCGATCCGCTGATCGTCCTCGGCGCCGGTTGCACCGGCCTGCTCGTCCAGGCGCTGACGCTGCATACCTTCTTCCCGGCCGTCTGGGACGACGTCAGCTCCTTGATTCGTCGCATCTTGCCCTCGCGACCGGCGCTAGGAAGTTCCGCGCCCGATCCAACGTTGATCGGTTGATGGCACAGGAAGGCTCAGTCGAGCGCAAGCACGCCCAGGCGGGCATGGCGATGGCCGCGGCGACGTTCGCGATGGCCGTTGCCTCCGGCCTGCAGGCCGCGCTCTACCTCCATTCCTTCGGCATCAACGGCCGCACCGACGGCTTCTTCGTCGCCTTCGCCCTCTACAGCGTCTTCGGCGTCTTCAGCCAGAGCATCCGCGTCACCTCCGCCCCGCTCCTGGTCGACAGGATCCGCGGCCTGCAGCCGCGCGAGTTCGGCGCAACCCTGCTGCTGATCGCGGTGCCGGTCGCCGTCCTGACGATCCCCCTCGCCCATCCCCTTGCCTTCGTACTGGCACCGGGCCTCAGCGACGGCGCCCGCGCGGTCACCCAGGACGCCCTGCCGATCCTCGGCCTGGCGATGATCCTGCAGCTCTGGGCGGCCGGCGGGGCGACGCTGCTCGCCGTCCGCGACCGCTTCAACACGGTCGCCGGTGCCTATATTGCCGGCGCCGCCTCCGGGCTGGTCGCCTATCTCGCCGTCTACAAGAGCGCCGGCGAGCTCTCGCTCGGCTACTCGATGCTGGCGATGGCCACCGTCACCTGCGGCCTGATGCTCTTCGGCCTGCGCAGCAGCGATGGCACGGCGGTGGCGGCGGAGCGGCGGCAACTGGGCGCCAGGCGCCTGGTCACCACGGCCAGCCTGATCCTCGGCCGCACCTGCATCTACCTGGCTTTCAACGCCCTCTACCTGATCACCCTGGCCTTCACGACCGACTTCGCCCCCGGCGATGCCACGGTCCTCTCCTACGCCTACCTCTTCGCCAGCTACCTCGTCGCCGGCACCGCCTTCGCCCTCGGCATGTCCCGCATCGCCGACATGAGCCGCGACTTCCGTGCCGACATGCGCGCCGTCCTCACCGAGACGGTGCCCCCCGGCTTCCGCTACTCGATCATGATCTGCGCGCCCGCTCTGGCCGTCTTCGTCACCGCCGGCGCCGCGATCGTCGGCGACCTCTTCCCGGCCAGCTTCGGGCCCGAGGACGTGCGCGTCCTGCAGGTGTTCGTGGCGCTGCTCTCGATCTGGACGGTGGCGGCGCTGCTCGTCAACCTCCTGCTGCCGGCGATGTTCGCGGTCGGCAAGGCGCGCTTCACCAACCTGCTGGCACCGGCCCTGCTCGTCGTCCACGTCGCCGCCTCGGCGGTCGGCGGCGTCCTCTTCGGCGCCTACGGGGTTGTCGGCGCAGCCTTCGTGGCGCCCACGCTGTTCGCCTGCGCGATGCTCGCCAAGAGCGGCTCCGAGACCACCGGGCTGCTCACGCGGGAGATCGGCCGCGACGCGGTCCGCTTCCTCGGCGCCGCCGCCGCCTGCTTCGGCGCCGGAGCCGCGCTTGGCGGCGCCGTCGGCTCCGGCCTCGGCTCCTCGCTCGTCTCCGGCTGCGCCGGCGCCATGCTCTACGTCGGCGCCCTGCCGCTGATCGCCCCGGCGCAGGTGAGCCGGGTGCTACGGACCCTGCCGATCGGGAGGGCCCGCACCGTCGCCGACCCGAGCGCCGCCGCTATGTAGCAACGCCAGGCGGCCGCTGCCTCAGGGGCCGTAGTGCATTTCGGCCGGGGTCCAGTCGACCCCACGGCCGTTGGCCAACCGGTAGTCGTCGTTTGCGGGATCGAGGAAGGCCGGGTTGCAGTCCTTCGTCGAGCCTGGCGGCGGGCTCCAGGCACCACTGTTGCAGTAAGTGTTGTTGGAGCCGGTCATGCTCGGGATGCTGCCGCCGCCATCGGTCAGCGAGATCATGTTGAGGACGTTGTCCGAGACTTCCATATTGGTGTAGGTGCCAGTCAGGACCGCGGTGCCACCGCCTCCACCCCAGGCGAAGGTGTTGTGGTTCATCTCGCCGTTGGCGATCGGGCCATAGACCTGCCAAGGCGAGAGCTGATAGCCGCTGCACAGCGAGGCCGGTTCGCACGGCAGATCCTGGCGCACGATCAGGTTGTCGTCGGCGATGAGGCCATTGATCGCGGTGTCCTGGTCCTTGACGAAGAAGCCCTGCCCGCCGAAGTCGTGCAGGTAGTTCTTGCGGAAGACGAGGTGGTCGCCGACCCAGACCGACTGGAAGGTGTCGTTGTGCGAGCCGCGCTCGGTGTTGCCCCTGAACTCGTTTCCTTCGACCAGGAGCCCGATGCCGTCCCCGTTGCCGTCGTGATAGACGTTGGCACGGATCTGGTCCTCGTTCATGGCGCCGTCGAAGATGTTGTTGGTGATCTCCGTATCGTCACACTGGTCCGGCGGTTCGGCGGTACAGACGAAGACGCCGTAGTGATTTCCGGCGAGGATCCGGTTGTGGTCGATGACGGTGCGGTCGACGTTGCGGGCGATCGTCACGCCGCCGTCGATGACGAAGCGAGCGATCGTGTAGCCGGAGCCGTTGACCTGTACGCTGCCGATCGTCGCCGCACCCGGGTTCGCCGCTCTCAGGGTGACGCCGGGCGCCGCCTTCGAGGAGCTGAGGGTGAAGTCCCCATAGGTACCATCGGTGAGGCAGACGACCTGCCCGGCGCCGGCCGCGGAGAGCGCTGACTGCGCAGCCGACACGCTCGAGACGCTCGAGTCGCATTCGGCCGACCCGCCCCCCGAGCCTCCGGTAGAGGTCACCGTCCAGCCGTAAGTGGCGGGACTGGCGTCGGTGTTACCCGCGGTATCGGTGGCGCGGACCGAGAACTGGTGCGAAGCGACTGCCAGGCCCGAGTAACTCTTCGGGGAGGCGCAGGCCGTCCAGCTGCCCGAATCGAGCTTGCACTGGAAGCTGGAGCCGGACTCGGTGGAGGCGAAGGTGAAGATCGCGCTGGTCGCCGCGGTGCTGGAGCTCGGGCTGCTGGTGATCGAGGTGTTGGGCGGGGTGGTGTCGGGCGGCGGCGTCCCCGAAGAGGTCACCGTCCAGCTGTCGCTGGCGGCGCTCGGGTCGACGTTGCCGGCGGAGTCGATCGCGCGGACCGAGAACTGGTGCGAGGCGACTGTCAGGCCCGAGTAACTCTTGGGCGAGTTGCAGTTCGCCCAAGAGCTGCCGTCGAGCTTGCACTGGAAGCTGGAGTCCGGCTCGCTCGATTTGAACCCGAAGCTCGCCGTGGTGGCTGTGGTCGTCGAGCTGGGGCTGCTGGTGATGGAGGTGTTCGGAGGCGTGGTGTCGGTCGGCGGCGTGGTGACCGGTGGGGACGCAGCCGGCGACGACGCAGGAGACATCGCCAATGCCAGCGTCGGAGAGGGCGACGTTGCGGCGGGCGACGCCTGCGACGGCGTCGGCGTCGGGTGTGAACGATGGCCATGGCCACTGCGCCGCCGGTGGGTCGTGACCCGAACCCTGGGAGAGACCCCGAACCGAAGGCCTGGCTTTGCCGCCTGCTCGCTTGCCCTGCCGCTCGAGTGTGCGAGCGCCAAGCCGACCCCGACCGTGGCGATCACGAGTACCGCGAGAGAAGCAACGAACGTGAGACGCAGATGTGGGATCAGACTGGTGCCTGGCAACTTGGGCCTCCCTTTGGATCGACGCCCTACCATCGACAGCTCACTCGCTTTCATGAGCGTTCGAGCCATCATTGCGGGACAGATGTCCGCTACCCCACTTGATTTGGCAAAAACGCTTTAGGCTTGAGCCAGGTACCTTTTTGGTACGAGCACACCCGGCCGATTCTGCTCATCCTTTGGCCCAGCCGATGTTCCCTGCTCGACCCGCGGCGAGTCTAAGGTGACCTGTGGCGGGGATTCGGGAACTGGCCCTGGAAAGTCGGAAACTGCAGCCAAGGTGTGACTGAATTACCTACTTTGCCGCGAATGCGTCAGGGTCCGTAGTGCTGGTTGGCTGGGGCCCAGTTGACGCCACGACCATTGCCCAGGCGGTAGTCGTCCGCCGCCGGGTCCTCGAAGTTCGGGTGGCAATCGATCCTCTCGCCCGGCGTCGCCGCGGGCCAGGACCCCCCTATCGTGGCTTCACGCTTGCAACGCGTGTTATCCCGGTAGGTGCCTTCGATCGGCGTCGACGTCCAGATCCGGCGGATCACGTTCTTGGCGATCAAGCTGTCGGAGCTGCTGCCGTTCTGGAACGAAGCCTGGTCATCGCCGTCCCAGATCGTGTTGTTGGTCATCTTGAAGCCGGTGTAGGGGCCGAAGACCTGGAAGATCGACGGCTGCCCGCAACCCGCGGCCCCCGGCGCGCAGGGCAAGCTGTCGCGCAGGAGCAGGTTGTTCTTGAAAACGATCCCGTGGACGGGGCTGGCCTGGTCCTTGACAAAGAAGCCCTGGCAACGGTTGTCGTGCACGTAGTTCTTGCGGAAGACCAGGTGATCTCCGACCCAGACGCTCTGCAGGCAGTCCGAGTGGTTGCCGTTCTCGCGGACGCCGGTGATCTCGTTGCCCTGGATAAGAACGCCGATACCGTCCCCGTTGGCATCGTGGTAGCGGTTGAGGCGAATCGCGTCCTCCCCGAAGGGGCCGACGAACTTGTTGCCGAGGATCGCGACGTCGTTGACGGTGGTCGTATCGGTCGGCCCCGCATCGACGCCAAGGTAGCCGCCGCTGATCCGGTTGTGTTCGATCGTCATCCCGGTGGACCCGGGCTCGACCGCCGCTTCGTTGGTGATGTCGAGCCTCGCCACGGTCAGGTTGCGCCCCTGCATGGTCACCCCGTCGACCGTCGCCCGGCCGGGGTGCTCGGCGCGCAAGGTCACCCCGGGCGAGTCCTTCGCGGCGCTCAGCGCCAGCGTTCCGTAGCTGCCATCGGCGAGGCAGACGACCGCTCCCGACGGCGCCGCCGACACAGCCGACTGGGCCGCCTCGAGACCCGAGACGACGGTCTGGCAGTCGGGCGGACCTGGCCGAGCGGACTCGGAGCCAGGCGCGGCGGCGCCCTCGGCGCTAGTTCTGGCGCCGTCGGTGCCCAGCCAGAGCACCGCCAAGCCGACCAGGGCCAGGACGATCGATACCGCGACTGTCGCGCGCTTGCGAGTGAAGGCCATCACTAGACAAACGCGCCCGAACCGCGATTACTCGCTATCGAATCGGAGTCGTCAGCCGCACAGGCGAGGTCGCATCCTTGACCAGCAGCTTCGCTTCGCCGCTGCCGTCGGCCGGCACCGTGTAGACGTTGGTCCCGTCGGAGTAGGCGAGGGTGTCGTCGTCGAGCCACTCGACCTGATCGTCGATCGAGCGATCCTCGGCCACGGGGTGGTCGTGAAGCGACGCCACGTCGAGGACGCGCAGGTGCCAGCGGTTGTTGCCGATCCTCGACTTGAAGGCGATCTGGGTCCCGTCAGGCGACAGCGAGGGGCACTCGACCCCGTCGCGCAGGACCCGCATCTCACGCTCGGCGATGTTGCCTTCGACCAGATAGTGATGGTCGCCGGTGCCCAGGGTCGCGTAGAACCGGTTCGAGTCCCGTGGGTCGAAGGTCATGCCCCAGAAGTTGAAGTCGACCGCGTCGAAGGGCTTCCCTTCCTTGGTCACCTGGAACTGCTCCAGCTGCCCGATCTGCTTGCCACTGGCCATGTCGACGATCGTCGTCCGGGTGGAGAATGCGGTCGACGATTCGAGGTAGGCGTCGCCGGCCACGAAGACCGTCATCGCCCCGTAGCGACCGTCGGCAGAGATCCGCGCCCGCGACGGCAGCCCCGTCAGCGAGATCTGGTGCAGGGGCTGCAGCTTCGAATCGAAGACGGTGGCTTCATAGTCCACACCAGAAGGGGCGACTGCCATGCAGATGCCCCTTCCCGCCGCGTAATAGACCCGCTCGCAGGCGAGGTCACCCACCTGCGGCTGCACCTTGCCGTTGTCGATATCGAAGACGCGGCCGTTGAGCCGCGGGTTGGCGGGGTCGACGGCCCGCACCATCAGGTCGGTGTTGGCGAGAACGGCGCGGGCTTCCGGCCTGGCATCGGTCGTCGTCTGGCTGGGCCCGAGCGCCGCGAGCGCCACGTAGGCGCCACCGCCGACCACGCAGAGGACGACGAGTACGGCGAGGATCTTCTTGCTGCGGCTATCCATGCAGAGGGGATCGCTGCGCCCGCCACAGCAACGGCGCCGCCACCACGATCGCCAGCACCAACGCGGCGGCGAAGATCAGGACCGCGCTTTGCAGGCCGATCGTGAACCAGAGCGCGCCGAAGGCGAGCGAGGAGAGGAACTGTCCGATGCTGACCACGGTGATCAGTATCCCGATCCCGCTCGCCTGCAGCTTCTCCGGCAGCACGGCGCCGGCGAGGGCGGTCATCACCCCTTCGGTGGCGGCGAAATAGGCGCCGAGGGCGACCAGGCAGAGGATCAGCATCCCGTAGCCGAAGGAGGTCATCAGCAAGACGCCGTAGACGACGAAGAGCATCGCGTAGCCGGCCAGCAGCACCGGCACCTTGCCGACCCGGTCGGCGAGCTGGCCGAAGGGGATCGCCAGGCCCATGAAGACGACGGCGGTGATCACGTACAGCAGCGGGAAGATCGCCGGCTCGAAGTCGATCTTGCGCTGCAGGCCGACGTAGATCATTGCGTCGGAGACGCTGGCGATCGAGAGGCCGACTGCGGCCAGCAGCAGCAGTCCGAAACGGGGGTCGCGCACGAGGCCGGCGGCGGCGCGAAACGAGGGCGCGGGCGCGTCCGGGCGCGGGGCCCGGCGCGGGCGGCCCTGCACGGTGAGGACGAGAACCGCGAGGCCGAGCACGGCGAACATCGTGCTGACCACGAAGACGGCATCGAAGCGGGCGGGAGCGACGAAGAGGATGCCGAAGGCGACGAGCGGGCCGAGCATCGCCCCGGCGCTGTCCATCGCCCGGTGCACGCCGAACGAGGTCGCCAGGTTCTCTTTGGCGCTGGAGAGGGAGATCAGGGCGTCACGGGGCGCGGTGCGGATCCCCTTGCCGACCCGGTCGAAGGCGACGATCGCACCGATCCCCCCGATCGTGTTGCCGGCGGTGACGAGCGCCACCTTGCCCACCGCCGAGATCCCGTAGCCGAGCCCGGCGACCTCCTTGGGCCGGCGCCAGCGGTCGGAGACGAAGCCGCTGGCCACCTGGACCAGGGCCGCGGCGCCGCGGTAGGTGCCGTCGATGGCACCGAAGACGAGCGGGCTGGCGCCGAGCGTGAAGACCAGGTAGAGCGGCAGGACCGTCGCCACCATCTCCGAGGAGACGTCGGTCAGCAGGCTGACCAGCCCCAGCATGACCACGTTGCGCGGCACGCGCAGACGCGAGGAATGCCGAGCCCAGAGGCTCGGTTTCAGCAGGGCTTTGGAGGCTTCGACTTGGTACATGGCATCTCATTGGGCACGAGGCCGGAGGCCGGTCTCTTCATGCCCTCAGTGATGCAACGCGCCAGCTCGTCCTTTTCTCGCACTTTCAGATACCGGATTGCCGTCCAGTCCGAGCTGCGCGGCGACTTCGACGGCTACGCCTTCGGCAAAGCCCATGACCGAGTCGCCGTTCAGCAGGTACGGGTAGATCTGGGCGTTGGAGGCCAGCGCCAGGCCCTCGACCCCAGGCCAGACCGGCGCCACGCGGACGTCGTGCCCGGGCCCGAGCCTGTGTACGGGCTCCACCAGCTTCGCCCGCTGCACCGTCCAGTCGACGACCTCGTCGCGGCTGAAGCCGGGTGAGAGCCGGGCCAGGTAATCGGTGAAGCGGCGGTAGACGGACTCGTCGTCCTCGCTCTGCTCGGTTGCATCGGGGGCGCAGTATTTGGGCAGGTAGACGAGGTGGTGGCCGTCGGTGTGCTCGGTCCCCAGCACCTGAGTGGTCTCGATCGCGCTGGTGATCGGCGTCTTCTCGACGATGTTGACCGCGTAGTAGGGCATCAACGAGCGCTTCACCTTGATGATCGGGCAGACGCAGCCGAGCCAGCGCTCGGGATAAGGCGACAGCAGACCCTGGTGGCGCTCGGGCAGCAGGAACCGCAGGGCGGGCGGCTGCAGGGTCGGGATCGTCAGGTCGAAGTCGAGCGTGCGATCGCCGAGCTCGACGCCGGTGATGGAGCCGTCCTCGGCCATCGCCAGGCCGCTGACGGGAGCGTCGGTGAGCGTCTCCACGCCGAGCTCCTGGGCCCGTGCCACCATCGCGTCGATCAGGCGCTGGTGGCCGCCGACGATGTAGCCCATCTCCTCGCCGCCGCTGCCCTTGCTGTTGCGGGCGCCGGACATGCGCCGGGTGCGGGCCCAGAGATAGGTCGCCGGCAGCCCCGAGGGGTCGCCGTCGAAGCGCGAGTCGAGCAGCGGTTTCCAGATCCGCTCCCAGACCTGGTTGCCGCAGATCCGCCGCAGCCAGGTCTCCAGCGGGATCCTGTCGAGCTTGGCGTAGGAGGAACGCAGCTGACACTGGGCGACGAAGAAGCCCAGGCGCAGGCGCGCCGGCGGGCTCAGAGGCGAGAAGCGCAGGAGATCGCCGACGCCGTTGAAGTCGTGCATCTCGCCGTTCGCGAAGAAGCCGGCGCCGACCGGGTTGAAGCGCAGCTGGTCGCCGAGCCCGACCTCCTCGGCCATCGCGATCATGCGGCTGTCGGCCGGCGTCACCACGTGGTAGAAGCGGTCGACCTCGTGGCCACCGAAATCGAAGGCGCCGGCGAGGCCACCGAGGCTGGGGCCGCGCTCGATCACGGTCACCCTGGCGCCGGCCTGTGCCAGGCGCAGGGCAAGCGAGGTGCCGAGAACGCCGCCGCCGACGACGCCGATCCGGGGCGGCTGCCGGCTCATCAGGTCTGGGCTACGGGCTCACGGCCGTTCGCCGCGGGCCCTTCGGTCGCGGTCGCGGCAGCGGGCTCCGGCAGCGCCAGCGGTGCCGTCGCCTCGGCCAGCGGCGAGACCGGCGGCGGCTGGATGCGGCCGACCATCTGGGCGGCCATCACCCGGAAGTAGGCGAGGACCGTCGGCTTCAGCTGCATCTTCGACTCGCCTTTGCGGGTCCGCCAATCGTTTATCGTCGGCACCTCGGCAACCGTGGCGCCGGCGTTGTAGAGCTTCAGCAGCAGCTCGACATTGGCGGCGAAGCCGGGCTCGCGCACCAGCAGGTAGCCGTAGGTGTCGGCCGCCTTGCGTAGGGTGCCGGCGCGGTAGACGCGGTAGAGCGAGGAGAGCGTGTGCATGTCGCGCAACCCGCCCAGGTAACGGAAGGTGTTGGAGACCGATTTACTCGCCGCCAGGCGCCAACCGGCGACGCCGATGATCTTGCCGCCGGGGGCGTAGACGGAGGCGAGGACGACGTCGGTCCCCTGATCGAAGAGCTCGAGCATGCGCGGCAGGTCGGAGAGGTCGGAGGTGGTGTCGGCCTCGAGCGTGACGATCGCGTCGTCGTCGGAGGACTCCTTCAGGGCCGAGCGGATGCCGGTGTTGATCGCCGTGCCGAGGCCGCGGTTGACGGTGTGGGTGACGACCGCCAGGTGCATGTCCCGGGCGTGTTCGCGGATCACGTCGCCGGTGCCGTCGGTGGAGCCGTCG
>DATBXZ010000290.1:0-2159 GCA_036513995.1 Solirubrobacterales bacterium
CAGCCCGCTCACCCCGCAGGGCGTCAACTTCCTCAGCAAGGACCAGAAGATCGGCTACATCCCGGTCGTCCTCGCGATCGGCCCCGGCGAAATCGACGAAACCGAGGCGCAGCGGATCCTCGACTCCACCCAGCCGGCCCGCGCCGCCGGCCTCCACACCGCCGTCGGCAGCTACGTCGGCCAGCAGCTCTCCAAGCCCTCGACCGAGGTCAGCGAGGCGATCGGGCTGACCGCCGCGGTGATCATCCTGCTCTTCGCCTTCGGCACTGCGACGGCGATGATGCTGCCGATCGTCTCCGCCGTGATCGGGCTCGCCTGCGCGCTCTCGATCATCCGCCTGCTCGAGCACGTCCTGCAGGTGCCGGGCGTCGCCTCGACCCTGGCGACGATGATCGGCCTCGGGGTCGGGATCGACTACGCGCTCTTCATCGTCACCCGCCACAAACTGCAGCTGGCCGATGGGATGGAGCTGCGCGAGTCGATCGCCCGTGCCACCGCGACCGCCGGCGGCGCCGTCGTCTTCGCCGGCTTCACCGTCGTGATCGCCCTCTGCTCGCTCGCCTTCGCCGGGATCCCGCTGGTCTCGACGCTCGGTTTCACCGCGGCGATCGCCGTCGTCGTCGCCGTCTGCGCCGCCGCGACGCTGCTGCCGGCGATGCTCGGTGCGCTCGGGCCGCGGATCGACTCGCTCAGCATCCGCCGCGGCAAGGGCAGCCCCGAGGACTCCGAGCCGCACGGCTGGCGCCGCTGGGCGGAACGGGTGGCGGCGCGCCCCTGGCGCTCGGCGATCGTCGCCTTCGTCGTCCTGGTCGTGCTGGCGCTGCCGATCTTCCAGCTCGAGTTGGGCCAGAACGACATCAGCGCCCTGCCCAAGGACACGACCTCGCGCCAGGCCTACGACAGCCTCAACAAGGGCTTCGGGCCGGGCGTCAACGGGCCGCTGCTGATCGCCTCTGAATTCAAGTCGCCGGCGGAAGCGAAACCGGTTCTGCAGAAGCTGGAGAAAGCGGTCGACGGTGCCGCCGACGTCGAAGCTGTCAGCGAACCCACCCTCGACGAGAAGGGCACGGTGGCGGTCTTCACCGTGCTCTCGAAGTCCGAGCCGTGGGCCGACGCGACGGTCGCACTGGTCGAAGACCTGAGGGACACGACGATCCCGCAGGCGCTGCAGGGGACCAAGGCGCAGTCCTACGTCGGCGGCCAGACCGCCGGCTATATCGATCTCGGCGCGCAGATCGCGGAAAAGCTGCCGCTGATGATCGCGATCGTCGTCGCCCTCAGCTTCTTCGTCCTGCTGATCGCCTTCCGCTCGCTGCTGGTGCCGATCAAGGCGGCGGCGATGAACCTGCTCTCGGTCGCGGCGGCCTACGGGGTGGTGACCGCGGTCTTCCAGCTCGGCTGGGGCTCCTCGCTGATCGGGCTCGACCACTCGATCCCGATCGTCAGCTTCGTGCCGTTGCTGATGTTCGCGATCCTCTTCGGTCTCTCGATGGACTACGAGGTCTTCCTGCTGACGCAGATGCGCGAGCACTACACCCAGTACGGCGACGAGCGCCGGGCCGTGGTCGAAGGGCTGGCCAACACCGGCCGCGTGATCACCTCGGCGGCGGCGATCATGGTCTGCGTCTTCACCAGCTTCGTCCTCAACGGCGACCCGGTCGTGAAGGAGTTCGGGGTCGGCCTGGCGGTGGCGATCGCGATCGACTCGACCCTGGTCCGCTGTCTGCTCGTCCCCGCGGTGATGGTCCTGCTCGGCAAGCGCGCCTGGTGGCTGCCCGGCTGGATGGACCGGATCGTCCCCCACATCAGCATCGAGGGCGAGGAGTTCTTCGCCAAGCGGGACGCCGAACGGTCAAGCTAGGGCATGTTTCCGCTCAACCTGCCGAATGCGCTGACGCTGCTGCGCATCCTGGCGGTGCCGGTGGTTGTGGTCGCCCTGCTGGGGGAGACGCCGAACGGCGACGCGCTGGCGGCAGTGGTCTTCGCCGGGGCGGCGCTGACCGACGGGCTCGACGGCTACTTCGCTCGCTCGCGCGACTCCGTCACCACCTTCGGCAAGTTGATGGATCCGCTCGCCGACAAGCTGTTGATCATCGGTGCCCTGGTCTCCCTGGTTTCGCTCGACCGACTCGATGCCTGGGTGGCGATGGTGATCATCG
>DATBXZ010000291.1:0-4844 GCA_036513995.1 Solirubrobacterales bacterium
CAGGTCTCGGCCCCGCCCTGGATCGCAGCGAGCACCTCGACGCTCTGTCCTTCGCGCAGCGGCGTCGCCTCCCACTCCCCGCGCGGGACGACCTCGCCGTCGAGGGCGACCGCGACGCCGCGGGCCCGGTCGCCGGCGCCGGACTCGCGCACCGCGTCGGCCAGGGTTGCCCCGTCGGCCAACTCGCGCTGGGCACCGTTCAGCTCGATCTTCATCGCGGCTCCTCGGCGGCCCGCTCCGCGACTTCGGCCGCTGTGGCGAGAGCGGCACCACGCGCCGCCAGTTCGGTAGCGCGGTCCACGGGCGCATCCAAAGTCGAACGGAGCGGATGCGCGGGAGCGGTCGCTTCCGGCAATCGATCGCCGGTGAGCAGCGCGGCGACCGCATCGGCAGTGAGGGGCGCCAGCAGGATGCCGTTGCGGTAGTGGCCCGTCGCCAGGATCAAGCCTTCGATGGCGCCGGGACCGACCAACGGCAGGTTGTCCGGCGTGCCGGGGCGCAGGCCGGCCGTCGAGGCGACCAGCTCCATCTCGGCGACGTCGGGGAGCAGCCGGTAGGCCTCGCGCAGCAGCTCGTGGACGCCGCCGGCGGTGACCGCGGTGTCGAAGCCCTGCTCCTCGGAGGTCGCGCCGACGATCAGGCGGCCGTCGGGACGCGGCACCAGGTAGACGCGCTCGGAGGCGACGATCCGCTCGCAGGGCGCAACGCCGTCGCGGCTGCGCAGCTCGAGGATCTGGCCCTTGACCGGGCGCACCGGCGGGCGGGCGGGCTCGGGTAGCCACTCGGTGCCTCCGGCCCAGGCACCGGTCGCGAGGACGACGGATGGCGCACGAAGCTCCTGCCCGTCCTCGGTTCCCACCCCCACAAGGCGCTCGCCATCGAAGATCCCGGCGACGACCTCCCCCGTCCCCTGCCCACTCCGCAACTCGGCCCCGGCGCTCTCGAGTGCCGCCAGCAGCGCCGCGGTCAGCGCCCGCGGGTCGACGGCGGCCTCGCCGGGAGCGTGGACGCCGCCGTTGAAGGAGGGCGTCAGGCCGGGCTCGAGCTCGCGGCAGCGGCGCGGCGGCAGCCACTCGGCCTCGAGGCCGAGGGAGCGCTGCAGGTCGTGGACGCGGCGCAGCTCCGCCGCCTCGTCGCGGTCGAGGGCGACGTGGAGGGCACCATGCTGGATGTAGCCCGTGCTCTCGCCGCTCGCCGCCTCCAGCTCGGCGACGAACTCCGGGTAGAGGGCGGCCGAGGCCAGGGTCATCTCCAGCAGCTCCGGCTCGCCGAAGGCGAGCTCGCCGACCGGCGCCAGCATCCCAGCGGCGACGCGGGTGGCGCCGGCGGGTGGCGCGGCGCGATCGAGTACGGCCACGCGCACGCCGCGCTGGGCGGCACGCCAGGCGCAGCTGAGGCCGATCGCCCCACCGCCCACGAATATCGCGTCGAAACCGCGTTTCTCGGTCAAGCCATTGCCTCCGCCGGCATTACCCGGATCAGGTCCATACGGTCGGTGACCTCGGTGCCACCCTCTCAGCCCTCGCGGGCTCCCGTTACCCCACCGATCATAATCGGGGCATGAGCCTGGCCCCTCCCGAGTCCGCCGGCCCGCTGCGCCGCGAGCGCCTGCGCACGGCGCGCCTTTACTTCGTCTGCGACGCGCGGCCGGGGGGCGAGGACCCCGAAGCACTCTTGCGGGCGGCCCTGAGTGGCGGCGTCGACATCGTCCAGCTGCGCGAGAAGGAGCTGGGGCGGGCCGAGATCGAACGCGCGGCGGCGACCTTCCGGCGCGTCTGCGACACCTACAGCGCCCTCTTCATCGTCAACGACGATCCCGACCTGGCCCGCGCTTGCGACGCCGACGGCGTCCACGTCGGCCAGGACGATGCCTCGGCAGAGGAGGCGCGGGAGCTGCTCGGCCCCGACGCGATCGTCGGGCTCTCGACTCACTCGGAGGAGCAGATCGCCGACGCCGGCGAGCGTCCCGTCGACCACATCAGCGTCGGACCGATCTGGGAGACGCCGACGAAGGCCGGGCGCCCCGCCGTCGGCCTCGACCTGATCTCCCACGCCGCCGCGCACGCGACCCACCCCTTCTTCGCGATCGGCGGCATCGACGCGACCAACGTCGGGGAGGTCGTCGGCGCGGGAGCGGAGCGGCTCTGCGTCGTGCGGGCGATCCGCGACGCCGCCAATCCGACGGCGGCCGCCGAAGAGCTGCGCCGCGCCTTTGGAGTGGCTCCCGGTGGCTGAGAAACACCCCCAGGGCGAGGCGCCGCGCAAGCGCAAGCAGCGCGGCGGAGCCGAGCGGATGAAACAGGGCTACGCCAAGGCCGAGGAGCGCAACCAGGTGGCGCGGGAAGCGCTGGCGCCGCTGGCCGAGGGAGAGCGACCGCTGGTGGTGACGATCGGGGCAATCGTGGCGGCGCTGATCGCGATCTCGATCGTCGGCGGCTACCTGGCGGGGGTCGAGGTCAACGGCGAGACGCCGAAAGTGCCGCAGATCGCCGCCCCGGCCCTGATCATGGGCGTGATGGCCTGGGGCATGTGGCGCGCCCGCTACTGGGCCGTGCTCGGCTTCCAGCTGATCCTCGTCTTCCTGATCTTCAGCGCCGTCTTCGGCCTCGCCGTGCAGGCGGCAACCGTGGCCCAGTTCGCGGCGACGCTGGGGCTGCTCGCCGTCTCCGGCGCCTTCTTCTTCTTCATGGTCAAGGCGATGGCGCGGATCCAGATGCCGGAACGCGTCCCCCGCGACTGACCGCTCGCCGCCGTTCTATAGGCTCAGGCCAATGGCAGATTCCTTCGACGTGATCGTGATCGGCGGCGGGCCCGGGGGCTACGTCGCGGCCATCCGCGCCGCCCAGTTGGGGAAGAAAACCGCCGTGGTCGAGCGTGACAAGGCGGGCGGGCGCTGCCTCAACTACGCCTGCATCCCGGCCAAGACCATTCTCCGCACGGCCGAGATCTACACCGAGGCGCGCGAGGGGGCCGAGCTCGGCGTCGTCGCCAAGGACGTCTCGCTCGACTGGGACGCCGTCGGCAAGCGCCGCGCCGCCGTCTCCGAGTCGCTCTCGGGCGGCGTGAAGATGCTCTGGGACAAAAACAAAGTCACGGTGATCGAGGGTGAGGGCTCGCTGACCGCGGAGGGCAACGTCAAGGTCGGCGACGAGGTCCACGAGGCCGGCACCGTGGTGCTCGCGACCGGCTCGGTGGCGCTGCCGATCCCCGGGGTCGAGTTCGGCGGCCGCGTCGTCGACACCTGGGGCGCCTGGTCGCTGCCGGAGGTGCCGAAGAAGATCGCCGTGGTCGGGGCCGGCGCCTCGGGCTGCGAGATCGCCTCCGCCTACGGCCGCTTCGGGACCGAGGTGCTGCTGATCGAGATGCTGCCGCAGATCATGCCGGCCGAGGACAAGGACGTGGTCCGAGTCGTCGAGCGCGCCTTCAAGAAGCAGAACATCACCGTCGCCACCGGCAACCCGGTCGAGAACGTCGAGGCCGGGGAGAAGTCGGTCAAGCTCACCTACGGCGATACGAGCACCGAGGTCGACTACCTCTGCATCGCCGGCGGCCGCCGCGCCGACACCGAGCCGCTCGGGCTCGGCGAGGCCGGGGTCGAGCTAGAGGAGAACGGCAAGGTCAAGGTCGACGGGTACGGCCGCACCACGAACCCCAAGGTCTACGCGATCGGCGACCTGGTCAACGCCAAGGCGCTCGCCCACAAGGCTTCCGAGGAGGCGGTCGTCGCGGTCGAGCACGCGGCCGGCGAGCCCACTCACCCGGTCGACCAGAACCTGATCGCCGGCGCCACCTTCAGCCACCCCCAGGTGGCCAGCGTCGGCCTCACCGAGGCGGCGGCGAAGGAGGCCGGCAACGACGTCAAGGTCGGCAAGTTCAAACTCGGCGGCGTCGGCGGAGCGACCGTCTACGACGACAAAGAAGGCCTGGTCAAGGTCGTCGCCGACTCCAAGTACGGGGAGATCCTCGGCGTCCACATCGTCGGCAACCGCGCCTGCGACATGATCGCCGAGCTGGTCGCGACGATGGCGCTCGAGGGCGGCTACCAGGAGCTGGCGCGGATCGTCCATCCCCACCCGACGATCTCCGAGGCGATCTTCGAAGCCGCCCGTGCCGTCGACGGCTGGGCCACGCACGCTTGACGGCGGCCCGCGCCACCTTCTACTTCGACCTCGGCTCCCCCTACGCGTACCTCGCCGCCGAGCGGGTCAGCGGCCTGTTCACGGAAGCCGAGCTGGAGCAGCCGGAGTGGGTGCCGGTCCTGCTCGGCGGCCTGTTCGCCCGCTTCGACCGCGGCTCCTGGTCGCAGACGCCGGCGCGGGCCGAGGGCATAGCCGAGGTCGAGCGCCGCGCCGCCGCCTACGGCTTGGCGCCGATCGCCTGGCCGGATCCCTGGCCCGGCAACACGCTGACGGCGATGCGGGCCGCGACCTTCGCCAAGCAGACCGGTCGCACCGTCTCCTTCTCCCTCGCCGCCTTCCGCCAGGCCTTCGCCGCCGGTCGCGACCTCAGCGACCCCGACAACGTGGCGATCGCCGGCGCCGCCTGCGAGCTGCACCCGCGGGCGCTGCTGAAAGCGGTACAGACCGACATCGTCAAGAACGCCCTCAAGGAGGCGACCGCGGCGGCCGGGGACCGCGGCGTCAAGGGCGTGCCGGCGCTGGTCGTCGGCGACCAGGTCTTCTGGGGTGACGAGCGGTTGGAGGAGGCGGTCGAAGCAGCGAGCTAAGGTGAGGTCGATGGCCGATCTGCCCGATGCCGCCACCTGTTACGAGCTGCTCGCGCGCATGGCCCTGATCCGCCGCTTCGAGGAGGAGGCGGGGCGCCAGTACCAGCGCGCCAAAGCC
>DATBXZ010000292.1:0-2620 GCA_036513995.1 Solirubrobacterales bacterium
CGCCTTCGGCCGCGGCGAGGGCTCCGGCGTGGTCGGGGTCGACGTGCAGCGGATCCGCCGCACCCTGGGGCTGACCGCCGGCGCCCAGCCACCGACCGAGGACGGCCAGGAGCGGCCGCCGATCGACCGCGACCAGCTCAACAAGTTCGAGCGCCACCTGCGCCGCGAGCTCGAGCGCGACCTGATCGAGCGCACCGAGACCCTGCCCCCCTCCCGTCCCCTGGCCGAGCTCGACCGCGCCCTGCCGACCAACCCGACCCAGGACCTCGCCGCCGTCCACCGCGCCGTCTCGCAGATGAAGCGACGGCTGGCGACGCTGGGCCAGGAGCAGCGCGGCCACCGCAAGGCCGCGATGGTCGACGTGCGGCGGACGATGCGGGCCTCGCTGGAGACCGGCGGCGTGCCGCTGCGGCTCAAATACAAGCCGAAGCGCCCGCGCCGGCCGGAGATCTACGTGCTCTGCGACGTCTCCACCTCGGTCACCTCGGCCAGCGTCTTCTTCCTCTCCGTCCTCCACGCCCTGCACGACTCGTTCCGCAAACTGCGCAGCTTCGTCTTCATCGAGCGGATCTCCGAGGTGACCGACGTCTTCGAGCACGAGCGCGACTTCGCCGTCGTCGCCCAGCGGATCTCCAGCGAGGGCGGCGTCGCCGACGTCTCCGGCTACACCGACTACGGCCGCGTCTGGCTCGAGTTCCTGACCGAGATCTCCGACGAGCTCGACCCGCGCTCGACCGTGATCGTGCTCGGCGATGCCCGCACCAACGGCCGCGAGCCCCACGCCGAGGTCTTCGCCCAGGTCGCCGAGCACGCCGGCCGCCTCTTCTGGCTCAACCCCGAGCCGAAGCTCTACTGGAACTACGGCGACTCGGTGATGGCGGCCTACGAGCGCTACTGCGACGGCGCCTTCGAGTGCTGGACCACCCGCCACCTGGAGAACTTCGTCAACGTCGTCGCCGGCGGCATGCCGGCCGCCGAGTAGCCCTCAGCCGGACGCGGCGCCCGTCGGATCCGCGGTCACGGCCCGGGGCGGATCGTCGGGCGAGAGCTGCCACTGCTCGTTGACGATCGCCCCCGGCGGCGGCGCCACCGGGCCGTCCAGCAGCGGGTCCTCGGTCTCGCGCATCCAGGCCTGGAGCCGGCCGCGCATCTCCGCCAGATCCCCCTCCCGGGCGGGGTCGGCGGCGAGATCGTCCCCCTCGGCGGGGTCGAGGACGAGATCGTAGAGCTGCTCCTCGGGGACGATCCGCTCACCCCAGCCCGCCGCGACGAGCAGGTCCTTGCTCTGGCTGTCGTCGCAGTTGGCGAGCACCGGGTGCTCGTAGTCGTCGAACCTGCGGATGTACTTCCAGCGCTCGGTCCGCACCGCGCGCTGCGGCTGGTAGGCGGCGTGGTAGGTCGTCTCGGCGAAGATCGCCTCGTGCAGGCGCTCGGTCTCGCCGCGCACCAGCGGCATCAGCGAGGCGCCCTGCAGCCAGTCCGGCGCCTCGACCCCGGCCAGCTCGCAGAGGGTCGGGTAGACATCGAGGTGGCTGACCGGCGCGTCGACGACCTTGCCGCCGGTGAAGCCGCCGGGGCCGCGCATCAGCATCATCACGCCGATGCCGCGGTCGAAGAGGGTCGCCTTGGCGCCGGGGAAGGCGACGCCGTGGTCGGTGGTGCAGAGCACCAGCGTGTTCTCGACCAGGCCGAAGTCGTGCAGGGCGTGGAGCACGGCGCCGATCCCCTGGTCGAGCGAGCGAGCGCTGGCCTTGAAGGCAGCGAAGTCCTTGCGGGTGGCGACAACGTCGGGCAGGTTCGCCGGCGGTAGCGAGTAAAGGGTGTCGCGGACCGAGGTCGGGGCGAAGAAGTCGCGGTGGGTCTCGAAGAAGCCGACCGACATGAGCCAGGGCTCGGCGGGCGCCTCGCGCAGCGCCTCGATCGTCAGCGGCGCGACGTACTCGGCGCGGTTGGAGTCGACCGGGACGATCTCGTCGTAGCCGATCACGCCGGGGTCGACGGAGATGTGCTGCTCGCCGATCAGGGTCGAGCGGTAACCGGCCCGGCGCAGCGCATGGACCCAGTGCTGGCCGTAGTCGTTCAGCGCCCAGCCACGGTGGGCGAGCCCGAGCATGCCGTTGTTGTGGCAGTGCAGGCCGGTCAGCAGGCTGGCGCGGCTACCGGAGCAGGTCGGGGCCGCGCAGAAGGCCTCGCGGAAGAGGACCCCCTGGTCGGCCAGCATCTGGATGTTGGGAGTCGGGACCTGGAACCCGTAGGGCTGCACGAAGCGGCCGGTGTCGTGCGAGTGGATGTAGAGGATGTTCGGGGGCGAATCCAAGCGGGTACTCCCAGGTCGAAGTGCGAGAGAGGTTAACGATCGAGGCCGGCAGGTCGAGCGGTTGCTGGTTTTGTTGATTAACTTACTCGGCAATGACTCCTCCCATGCAACCCGAACGCTCCTATCTCGTCTGCGCCACGCCTCGAAGCGGGAGCACGCTGGTCTGCCACGGGCTCGAGGAAACCGGCGTCGCGGGACGGCCCGAGGAGTACTTCGAGGCGCTCCGCCACTCGGGCCGGCCGCGCCGCCCGGAGGAGTACTTCACCGGCGTCGACGACCAGTCGATCCGCGACCACCTCGGCG
>DATBXZ010000293.1:0-13167 GCA_036513995.1 Solirubrobacterales bacterium
CCGATGATCGCCGCCTGGGAGGCGGGCGACCGCCAGGCCGCCGCGGCGGCGGCGCCCTGGGAGGCGATCGAGGAGATGTTCCTGTTCGGGACGCCGGAGCAGATGAAGGAACGACTCGCCGCCTTCGTCGAGGGCGGCATCACGCTGCCGATCCTGACCCCGATCGTGACGCCGGACAAGCTCGGCGAGACGATCGCGGCGCTGGCGCCCGCCTAGCCGGCCAGTCGCCTAGTCGCCCGGCCCGCCCTGGTCCGTCAGCCCGGAGTAAGCGTCGGGGCGGCGCGTGCTCAGGAACGGGAAGAGCTCGAGCCAGTCGCGGCGCTGGTCGAGGTCGAGGTCGGCGACCAGGACCGCCGGCTCCCCGCGCGGTGCCTGGGCTAGCACGCGGCCGTAGGGGTCGGAGATGAAGGAGGAGCCGTAGAAGCTCAGCGGCGGCTCCTCGCCGCAGCGGTTGACGGCGACCATGAAGGTGCCGTTGGCGATTCCGTTGGCGACGATCACCCGCTGCCAGAGCGGCTCGGTGTCGAAGCCCGGGTGGTCGGGCTCGGAGCCGATCGCGGTCGGGTAGACGAGCACCTCGGCGCCGGCGAGGCTGTAGGCGCGGGCGAGCTCGGGGAACCACTGGTCCCAGCAGGTCGGCAGCCCGAGCTGGGCGTCGCCGAGGGCGAGGACCGGGAAGGCGTCGGGGCCGGCGGGGCCGGGCCGGAAGTAGCGATCCTCGTGGTAGCCGGCGGTGACCGGGATGTGCAGCTTGCGGGTGCGACCGACCAGCTCGCAGTCGGGGGCGACGACGATCGCGGTGTTGAAGCCGAGCCCGTCGGGCGCCTTGGCGCGCTCGTAGAGCGAGGCATGGACGTGAGCGCCGGTTTCGGCCGCCATCCGGGCGGCGAAGCGGTGGGTCCGGCCGCCGGGCAGCTCCTCGGGCTCGGCGCCGGCCGCCTCGGGGCCGGCGGGGTCGGTCGCGAAGTAGCGGCTCAGGGTCAACTCCTGCAGGCAGACCAGCCGCGCGCCCTCGCCTACGGCAAGCCTTATCCCCGCCGCCAGCGCCGCCTCGTGCTCGTCGGGGTCGGCGTGCCAGCGCTGCTGGACGGCGGCGATCCGGAAGGGCGCGCGGCTCGGCGGGCGGGTGCGCGCCGGCGACTCGGGCGTCTCAGTGGCCACGATCAGCCGAATCTCCTCCATCCATCGACTGTAGCCCCACCGACGCGGGAAGAGGATCATTGATCCGGTGACCGGCGCCATCGACTCCACTCCCGTCGCCGACGGCTTCCGGATGCCGGCTGAGTTCGAGCCGCACGACGGCTGCTGGATGGCCTGGCCGGAGCGGCCGGACAACTGGCGGCTGGGGGCCGGCCCGGCCCAGGAGGCCTTCGCCACCGTAGCCGAGGCGATCGCGGCCTCCGAGCCGGTGACGATGGCGGCCTCGGCGGCCCAGCTCGAGCGCTGCCGAGCGCTGCTCTCGCCGGCGGTCCGGGTGGTCGAGATCGAGACCGACGACGCCTGGATGCGCGACATCGGCCCCACCTTCGTCGTCGACGGTGCCGGCGGTCGGCGCGGCGTCGACTGGCGCTTCAACGCCTGGGGCGGCATCTACTGCTCCTGGGACGACGACGAACTCGTCGCCGCCAGGGTGCTGGAGATCGAGGGAGCCGAGCGCTACCGCGCTCCGCTGGTGCTCGAGGGCGGCTCGATCCACGTCGACGGCGAGGGCACGGTGCTGACCACCGAGGAGTGCCTGCTCAGCCCCAACCGCAACCCGGAGCTGAGCCGGGAGCGGATCGAGCGGGCGCTGCTCGACTACCTCGGCGCCGAGAAGGTCGTCTGGCTGGGGCCGGGCGTCTACGAGGACGAGACCGACGGCCACGTCGACAACCTCGCCTGCTTCGCCCGCCCCGGCGTCGTCCTGCTGACCTGGGCCGAGGACGAGTCAGACCCGCAGCACGCGATCTCCCGCGCTGCCGGCGAGCGGCTCGAAGCCGCGACCGACGCCCGCGGCCGCTCCTTCGAGGTGATCGAGCTCCCCTCCCCCGACCCGCTGCTGACCACGGCCGAGGAGGCGGCCGGGGTCGAGGCCCGCGAGGGGACGCTGCCGCGCCGTACCGGCGATCGCCTCGCCGCCTCCTACGCGAACTTCTACATCGGCAACTCGCGGGTCGTGATGCCGCTGCTCGACGAGCGCTACGACGAGGAGGCGGCCGCGATCCTGCGTGGCTGCTTCCCCGAGCGCGAGGTGGTCGGCGTCCCCTCGCGCGAGATCCTGCTCGGCGGCGGCAACGTCCACTGCATCACCCAACAGGTGCCGACCCCGCGCAGAATCAGCTCGTGATGTTCGCTAATCGATGGTTCGGGCCAGGCTCAGCGCGTAGTCGCCGGCGGCGTCGGTGAACCAGCCGCACATCTCCAGCCCCGCCCCGGCGTAGACGGACTCGAGCCGCTCGCGGGTGAACTTGGTCGAGATCTCGGTCCGCATCTCCTCGCCGGTGCTGAAGGCGATGTCCAGGTCGAGGTCCTCGATGCGCACCTCCTGGTCGGCGAGCGCGCGCAGGCGGATGTCCATCCGCTCCGCCTCGGCGTCGTAGCGGGCGACGTGCTCGAAGGCGTCGAGGTCGAAGTCGGCGCCGAGCTCGCGGTTGAGCACCTCGAGCACGTTCTTGTTGAACTCGGCGGTGACGCCGGTGGCATCGTCGTAGGCGGCCTCGAGCCGGTCCGCCTCCTTGATCAGGTCGGTGCCGAGCAGGAGCTGGTCGCCGGGGCCGAGCAGCGCCGCGATCCGCTCGAGGAATTCGTGGCGCGGCCGCGGATAGAGGTTGCCGACGGTGCCGCCGAGGAAGGCGATCAACCGGGCGCCCTCGCTCTCGGGGATGCGCTCGAGGTGGTGCTCGAAGTCGCAGACGAGGCCGCGCACGTCGAGGCCCGGGTACTCGTCGACCAGGCAGGCGGCCGTGGCGTGGGTGATCTCCTCGGAGATGTCGACCGGGACGTAGGTCTGGAGGCTGCCGGCGTCGCGCATCGCGCTCAGTAGATGGCGCGTCTTCGCCGCCGAGCCGGAGCCGAGCTCGACCAGGGTGGGCGGATTGCCGGCAGCGGCGAGGATCTCGGCCGAGCGCCGGCTGAGGATCTCCCGCTCGGCCCGGGTCGGGTAGTACTCGACCAGCTCGGTGATCTGCTCGAACAGCTGCGAGCCGCGCTCGTCGTAGAAGTACTTCGGCGCCAGCTCCTTCGGGTAGGAGCTGAGGCCGGCGCGAACGTCCTGCGCCATCGTCTCCGCGGCGTCGGCATCGAGATGGACGTCGATCGCGATCATGCGTCTCTCGCGCAGCGCAGGCCGGAGAAGATCTGGCGCCGCTGTGGCAGGTCCCAGTTGCGGAAGCTGGGCCGAACCACGCCGGGGTGCGTCGCCCAGGAGCTGCCGCGCAGCACCTTGTGCTCGGCGCCGAAGAACGGTTCGGAGTACTCCCGGTAGGGGAACGCCCGGAAGCCCGGGTAGGCGAGGAAGTCCGAGGACGTCCACTCCCAGCCGTGCCCGACCCCCTCCAGGCGCGGCCGGGCGGCCTCCCACTCCTGCTCGCTCGGCAATCGCTTGCCGGCCCAGCGGGCGAAGGCATCGGCCCCTTCCCAGGAGACGTGGATAACGGGACGCGCGGGGTCGAGCGGCGCCCGGCGGCCCCTCGCGGCGCTGACCCAGACCTCGCCGTCGCGCTCCCAGTACAGCGGTGCCTCGGCGCCCGTGTCATCCATGAACTCGGCATACGCAGCGTTGCCGACCGGGGTTCGGTCGATCTCGAAGGCGTCCAGCTCGACGCGGTGGCGGGTGCGCTCGTTGTCGTAGGCGAAACCGCGCGCGGGGGCACCGATCTCATACTCGCCGGCCGCGATCGCGATGGTCTCGGGACCGTCGGCGAGCGGCTCGAAGGCCAGCGCCTCGTCGACCAGCTCCGACTCGTAGCCGTCGACCATCTGCAGCAGCTGCAGCATCGTCTCGTTGTGCTGCAGCTCGTGCGCCAGCAGCAACTCGTAGACGAAGCCCTCCCGCAGCAGGGGATCCTCGGCCGCGGGTGAGACGTCGACCGCGTCGAGCACGTCGAGCGCGCGCTCGCGCACGTCGGCCATGTAGGAGCGCAGCTCGGCGTCGCGCAGGATCGGCAGCTCACCACGGGTCCTGCGCGGGTTCTCGATCGCGTCGTAGAAGCGGCCGAGCTCGTCGTGCATCGGCTCGCGGTCGGCGATCGTCTGCACCAGCCAGAGCTCCTCGAAGTTGGCGATGTGCCCGAGGTCCCAGGCCAGCGGGCTGAGGATCGGCGAGTAGACGGCGTTGAGCTGCTCGTCGTCGAGCGGCTCAACCAGGGCCAGGGTGCGCTCGCGCGCCTCGGCAAGCCGTTCCACGATCGCTGCCTTGGAGTTTGCCGTCACCTCGGTGGCGATGGGAAAACCCTACACAGACCTGATTACCGGGATGTGAACTACGCTGGCGATCATGGAGATCGAGGGAGCGGGAGCGTTGGTCGCGGGTGGGGCCTCTGGGCTCGGCGCGGCGACGTCGCGGGCGCTGGCCGAGGCCGGCGCCCAGGTGGTCGTCGCCGACCTCGACGCCGAGAAAGGGGAGGTGCTGGCCGACGAGATCGGCGCCACCTTCCTCGCCGCCGACGTCGCCGACGCCGATGCCGTCGCCGCCGCGGTCGAGCGAGCCGCAGGCGCCGAGGGTGGGCTGCGCGTCTCCGTCTGCTGCGCCGGGATCGGCTGGGCCGAACGGGTTGCCCACAAGGGCGGCCCGCACAACCTCGAATACTTCGCCAACGTCGTCAAGGTCAACTTGATCGGCAGCTTCAACGTGCTGCGTCTGGCGGCCGACTCGATGAGCGCCAACGAGCCCGACGCCGAGGGCGAGCGCGGGGTCTGCGTCAATACCGCCTCGATCGCCGCCTACGACGGCCAGATCGGCCAGATCGCCTACGCCGCCTCCAAGGGCGGCATCGTCGGCATGACCCTGCCGGCCGCGCGGGACATGGCCTCGCGCGGCGTGCGGGTGACGACGATCGCCCCTGGCCTCTTCGACACGCCGCTGCTCGCGGCGCTACCGCAGGAGGCGCGCACCGCCCTCGGTGCCGGCATCCCCTTCCCCTCCCGCCTCGGCCGTCCCGAGGAGTACGCCCGCATGGTGCTCGAGATCGTCGCCAACCCAATGCTCAACGGCGAGACGATCCGCCTCGACGGCGCCCTGCGGATGCCGCCGAAGTAGTCGCCGCGCCGAAGCGGTCGCCGCGGCGCTCAGTCGGTCCCCTCCGCCTCCGGGTCGCGCCAGACCCGCTTGCGCCAGGGCGGTTCGATCGCGAAGGTCGAGGCGTCGGTGGCGGCGACCGGCTCGAGCGGGATCAGGTGGACGCGGCGGCCGGGGGTGAAGCGGTCGACGTGGGGAATGCCGGCGACATTGCCGGCGTGACTGCCGCCGGAGACGAGCAGCAGGCCGGTCTCCGGGCCCCAGCCGTTGGCGGCACGAGCGCCGAGGGCTTCGGCGGCTTCCCTGAGCGGATCCAACCCCGCGTCGGAGCCCCAGTTGGCGATGCTGCGGGCGTAGTTGTAGCCGTTGTGAGACGAGGCTCGCTCGTCGACGCCGCCATCGGGGCGGATGCGGATCTGCACCCCCTCCCAGTCATCCGGATGGAAGCCCTCTGCACCGGCGATCGGGATGCCGCGCAGCGTCGCCGAGTCTGCGTAGAAAGTCCAGTATTGGATGTAGAGGTTGCCGGCGCGAGGGCCCGAGCAGTCCGCACCTTCGGCCTCGGTCCGCTCTCCCTCGTCCCCCCGGCAATCGACGACGTGGACGAAGGCGCTGACCGGCATGCGCTCGTCGGTGCGGTGGACGAGGCCGCGCGCGGAGCCATCGCCGCACTCGGTGCTGCGGCAGCGGCGGAAGTCGACCGGCACCGCTCGCGAGCCCTGCTCGAAGGCCAGCATCGGCATGTGCTCGCGGACCAGCTTCCCGACCTCGGTGCCATAGGCCGCGATCAGGGTGGGCTCGTCGCCGCAGCCGTCGGCCAGGGCCGCCGCGCAGAGTAACCGCGAGGCGATCGTCCGCGCCAGGTCCACCCCCGGCACCCGCACCCCGGCCGCGACCAGCCCGACCAACAGCAGCGCGACGACGCACAGCGTCCCCACCCACTCCACCGTCCCTTGCCCGCGCTCCTGCCTCACTGCAACCCAAGGAACATGGCCCGAGGTTCTCTCCCCCAGGCCCGACGAGGAGGGGTCGGGAGACCCTCAACCGAACCTCCCCGCTGTTGTGAGGGCGAGGGTCTCCCGACCCCTCCTCCTGCGCCTAGAGGTTCTGAATCTCGGCCGCGATATCCGCGGCAGCTTTCTTCGCGTCGTCGAACAGCATCGAGGTGTTCGCTTCGTAGAAGAGGTCGTTGTCGATGCCGGCGAAGCCGGGGCTGAGCGAGCGCTTGATCACGATCACCTGCTGGGCCTGGTCGACTTCGATGATCGGCATCCCGGCGATCGGGCTGTCGGGATCGTTTTTGGCCGCCGGGTTGGTGACGTCGTTGGCGCCGACGATCACGGCGACGTCGGTGCGCGGCATTTCCGGGTTGATGTCCTCCATCTCCCGCAGCTGCTCGTAGGGCACGTCCGCCTCGGCGAGGAGCACGTTCATGTGCCCGGGCATGCGGCCGGCGACCGGGTGGATCGCGTAGTTGACGGTGACGCCGCGCTTCTCCAGCTCGTCGGCGACCTCCTTGATCGCGTGCTGGGCCTGGGCGACGGCGAGGCCGTAGCCGGGCACGATCACGACCGTGTCGGCGTAGGCGAGCTTGATCGCCGCGTCCTGGGCGCCGATCGAGACGTGCGGGCGCTCCTCGGTGGACCCCCCACCGCCGCTCGCGGGCGCGCCGCCGAAGCCGGCGAAGAGGATGTTGCCGACGGAGCGGTTCATCGCGGTCGCCATCTCCATCGTCAGGATCGTTCCCGAGGAGCCGACCAGGGTGCCGGCGACGATCAGGGCGACGTTGTCGAGGGCGAAGCCGGCGGCCGCGGCGGAGAGGCCGGTGAAGGCATTCAGCAGCGAGATCACGACCGGCATGTCGGCGCCGCCGATCGGCAGCACGACGAGGTTGCCGAGCAGCGCCGCGGCGATCAGGATGCCGATGAAGAGCGCCTGGGACGGGTTGCCGTTGTTGACGGCGATGTCGACGCAGGCGGCGACGATGCCGACCAGCAGCACGGCGTTGATCACCTGCTGACCGGGCACCGAGAGCGGCCGCGTCGGGATCAGGTCCTGGAGCTTGGCGAAGGCGATGTTCGAGCCCCAGAACGAGACCGACCCGATCACGGCGGCCAGCAGCGTCGGGATCAGCTCTTCGAGCGGGATGTCGCCGCCGAGCGAGATCCCGTGACGCAGCTCCGACCAGGCGATCAGGGCGACGGCACCGCCACCGACGCCGTTGTAGAGCGCGACCATCTGCGGCATCTCGGTCATCTGCACCCGGACCGAGGCAACGAAGCCGATCGCCGAGCCGACCGCGAGGCCGATCACGATCAGGCCCCAGTTGCCCATGCCGTCGAGCAGCAGCGTCGTCGCCACGGCGACCGCCATGCCGACGGCGGCGATCATGTTGCCCTGCTTGGCGCTGGTCGGGTGGGTGCCGCGTTTGAGCCCGATGATGAAGAGCGAGAAGGCGACGATGTAGAGCGCGGTGGCGGCGTCGCCGCCCGGCTTCAGTACGGCCAGAAGCATCAGGCGCCGCCTTTTTTGTCAGCGTCGGCCTTGGGTTTCGGCTTTTTGGAGAACATGCCGAGCATGCGGTCGGTGACCATGAAGCCGCCGACGATGTTGATCGCACCGAAGATGACCGCGATCGTGCCGATCACGTACTCGAGCGGGTCGTTGGCGTAGCCGACCACGATCAGGCCGCCGAGCATGACGATGCCGTGGATCGCGTTGGTCTGCGACATCAGCGGCGTGTGCAGGGTGGTCGGGACCTTCGAGATCACCTCGAAGCCGACGAAGGCGGCGAGCACGAGGATTGCGATCTCCGTCATCAGGCTCATTTGGCGGCCCTCTCGTTCTTGATCTCCCCGCCCTGGGTGATGCAGGCGGCGGCGATGATGTCGTCCTCGAAGTCGATCTTGACCGCGCCCTCCTCGGTGACCATCAACCCGAGTAGGTTCTCGAGGTTCTTGGCGTAGAGCTGCGATGCCGGCGCCGGCATCTCCGAGGCGAGGTTGCGCGGACCGATCACCTTGACCCCGTTCTCGACGACGGTCTCCCCTGCCACGGTGAGCTCGCAGTTGCCGCCGGTCTCGGCGGCGAGGTCGACGATCACCGAGCCGGGCGCCATGCCGCGCACGGCGTCGGCGGTGATCAGCAGCGGCGCCGGGCGACCGGGGATCGCGGCGGTGGTGACGACGATGTCCTGCTTGGCGGCGTTGTCGGTGAGGGCGTCGCGCACCTGCGCGTTCTCCTCGTCGGTCAGCGGCCGGGCGTAACCGCCCTCGCCCTCGGCGTCGGGGATGAAGTCCAGTTCCAGCGGGCGGCCGCCGAGCGAGGCGATCTGCTCCCAGGCGGCGCGGCGGATGTCGAAGCCGGTGACGATCGCGCCCAGCCGCTTGGCGGTGGCGACGGCCTGCAGCCCGGCGACGCCGGCGCCGAGGACGAGGACCTTGGCCGGCGGCACGGTGCCGGCGGCGGTGGTCATCATCCCGAAGAAGCGGCCCGACTCGCGGGCGGCGATCAGCATCGCCGCGTAGCCGGCGGCGGCGGCCTGCGAGGAGAGCGCGTCCATCGCCTGGGCCCGGGTCGTGCGCGGGATCGCCTCCATCGCGAAGCTGGTGACTCCCGCCTGGGCCAGCGCCTTGTTGGACTCGGCCGCGGTCCAGGGGGCGAGGTGGCCGATGAAGACCTGGCTCGAGTCGAGCTTGGCGATCTCGGTGCTGGAAGGGGCGGCGACGCGGAGGACGACGTCGGCGCCCCACGTAACCTCGCCCTCGACTACCTCGGCCCCGGCCTCCGCGTACTGGGAGTCGGGATGGCCGGCGGCGTCGCCGGCACCGCGCTCGACCAGCACCTCGACGTGCTCGTTCTTCTTCAGCGACTTGACCGCGTCAGGGACCAGCGCGACCCGGCGCTCCCCATCCGCAGACTCTTTCGGCACTCCGATCTTCACGCGGCGCGGAAGATTATGGGAAGTGTCAGCCGCGCGTCTGCACGCCGGAAACGGCGCCCAGACGCTCGAGGGTGTGCAATTGCTCGCCGCGGTCCATGTGGACCGGGGAGACGATCAGGCGGTCGATGCCGGCACCGCGGAAGCGCTCGACCCGTGCCGCCACCTCGGCCTCGGTGCCGACCAGCGAGGTGGCCTCGACGATCTCATCCGGCATCGCCTTGAAGGCGCCGTCGCGGTCGCCGTCCTGGAAGCGCCGCTGGACCTCGTCGGCGACGTCGCCGAAGCCGAAGCGGTGGGCAAGGTCGACGTAGAAGTTCGTCTTGCGGCTGCCCATGCCGCCGAAGTAGAGGACGAGGCCGGCCTTGACGACGCTCTTGGCGGCCTCCAGGTCGCCGTCGATGGCCACCTGCAGCGAGGGCGAGACCTCGAGGTCGGAGCGCTGGCGCCCGCCCTTGGCGAAGCCGGCCTCGAGGTGCTCCCCCCAGGTCGCCTGGAAGGCGTCGACGCTGAAGAAGATCGGGATCCAGCCGTCGCAGATCTCCGCCGCCAGCTCGACCGATTTGCGGCCGATCGCGCCGACGAAGACGGGGATCTGGTTGCGCTCGGGGTGGAAGTTGAGCTTCAGCGCCTTACCCTCGCCGCCGGGCAGCGGCAGCCGGTAGTGCTCGCCCTGGTGGTCAACGGGCCCCTCGCGGGCGATGATCTCACGCACCACTTCGATGTACTCGCGGGTACGGCCCCAGGGCTTCGCGTAGGGAACGCCGTACCAGCCCTCGGAGACCTGCGGGCCGGAGGGGCCGAAGCCGAAGATGAAGCGGCCGCCGGAGAGCTTGTCGATCGTGGCGCCGGCCATCGCCGCGGCGGCGGGCGGGCGGGCGGGAACCTGCAGGATCGCGGCGCCGAGCTTGATCTCCGTCGTCTGCGCCGCCAGCCAGGCCAGCACGCTGACCACGTCGGAGCCGTAGGACTCGGCCGCCCAGACCGACTCGTAGCCGAGCTTCTCGGCCGCGCTGACGACCTCGAGCGCGTCCTCGCCGGCTGGGCCGATGCCCCAGTAGCCAAGGTTCAATCCAAGCTTCAAAGCCATCCGGGTCGCACCCTATTGAATAGACGCCATGGCCACGGTCCAGCCAACCGCCGAGCAGGGCCTCTCCGCAGCGGAGGCGGCGAAGCGCCTGCGCAAGCTGGGGCCGCCGCCGGAAACCTCCTCGCGCTCGACCTCGAGCATCGTCGCCGGCAACGTCTTCACGCTCTTCAACGCGATCATCGGCGTCTTCTTCGTGCTCGACCTCAGCCTCGGCCTCTACGCCGACTCGCTGTTCGGCCTGATCGCGGTGATCAACTCCTACATCGGCATCCGCCAGGAGCTGAAAGCGAAGGCGACCCTGGACGAGCTGGCGATCCTGGTCGCGCCGCGCGCCAAGGTCGTCCGCGACGGCACCCTGACCGAGGTGCTGGCGACCGAGATCGTCCCCGGCGACGTCGTCCGGGTCGAGCCCGGCGACCAGCTGGTCGCCGACGGCGCGGCTATCGCCAGCCGCGGCATGACCGTCGACGAGTCGATGCTGACCGGCGAGGCCGACGGGATTCGCAAGGAGGCCGGCGACCGCCTGCTCTCCGGTTCATTCTGCGTCTCCGGCTCCGGCCACTATCTGGTCGACGCGGTGCGGGACGAGAGCTACGCCGGCAAGCTGGCCGGCGAGGCGCGCACCTTCCGCCACCCGCCCTCGCCGCTGCAGAAAGAGGTCAACCGGGTGATCGTCGCCTCCACCTACGTGATGCTGCCGCTGGCGGCGATCCTCGTCTTCAGCCTCAGCATCCGCAACGTCAGCCTCGACAGCGCCGCCCAGACCGCCACCGCCGGCCTGGTGACGCTGATCCCCGAGGGCCTGGTGCTGCTGATGAGCGTCACCTTCGCGGTCGCGGCGGTGCGGCTGGCAAAACGCGACACCCTGGTCCAGCAGATGAGCGCCAGCGAGAGCCTGGCCGCGGTCGACACGATCTGCGTCGACAAGACCGGGACGCTGACCGCCGGCGAGCTGCGCCTGACCGGGGTCGAGTTCGCCGCCGGGACCGAGGCGGCCGCGGCGCAGGCGGCGCTGGCCAGCTTCGCCGCCAGCGCCGGCGACCGCAACCGCACCCTGGAGACGATCGCCGAGCGCTTCCCCGGCGAAGCCGAGCGGGTCAGCGCCGAGGTGCCGTTCTCCTCGGAGTGGAAGTGGAGCGGGGCCGCGCTGACGGGCGGCTCGACCTACGTGATGGGCGCGCCCGACGTCCTCGCCGAGGCGGGCGCACTGGCGCTGCCGCCGGAGCTGGCGCGCAAGCTGGAGGAGGAGACGGCGGCCGGGCGTCGCGTCGTCGCCTTCGGCGAGTCGGCGGAGGCACTGCCGGCCGATCCCACCACCGCGGCGCCGCCACGGCTGAGGCCACTGGCCCTGGTCGTGCTGGAGGAGACGCTGCGACCCGACGCCGCCGAGACGATCGCCTACATGCGCGAGCAGGAAGTCGACCTGAAGCTGATTTCCGGCGACGCCCGCGCCACCGTCACCGCCGTCGCCTACGCGGTCGGGGTGCCGCGCGAGGCCGGGGTGGTCGAGGGCTCCGAGCTGCCGGAGGACCCCGAGGAGCTCGGCAAGGTGGCGCTGGCCAACACGGTCTTCTGCCGGATCAAGCCGGAGCAGAAGAAGGCGCTGGTCGCGGCGCTGGTCGCGGCCGGCCGCTACGTGGCGATGATCGGCGACGGCGTCAACGACGTGCCCGCCCTGAAGCAGGCGCGGATAGCGGTGGCGATGGGCTCGGGCACGCAGGTGACCAAGGGCGTCGCCGACGTGGTCCTGCTCAAAGACGAGTTCTCGCGCCTGCCGGAGGCGATCGGCGAGGGCCGGCGGATCGCCCGCAACATCCACCGCCTCGGCCGCCTTTACCTGACCAAGACCGTCTACGCCGCCGCCCTGATCCTGCTGGTCGCGGTGCCGGGCTTCGCCTTCCCCTTCCTGCCCCGCCACCTGACCCTGGCGGCGCTGCTGACGATCGGCATCCCCTCCTTCGTGCTCGCCCTCGCCCCCTCCGACGGGCCGCTCTACCGCGGCCGCCTGCTGCGGGCGCTGGCCGCCTTCGCGGTGCCGGCCGGGCTGGCGACGGCGATCGGCTCGATCCTCTCCTTCTTTCTCGTCGACACGGTCGCCGGCGCCAGCCTCGAGGCCGGCCGCACCGCGGCGACGACGACCCTGATCGTGCTCGGCCTCTCCTTCGTGTTGCTGCTGGAGCGCGGGCCGGGCCGCGAGCACATCGCGATCCAGAGCTACATGCTGGCCCTGATCGCCGGCCTCGGCGCCCTCTACGCGCTGATCCTCGCCGCCGCCCCGATCCGCGAATTCTTCGAGATGGAGCTGCTCACCGCCACCCAGTGGTTCCTCGCCCTGCTCTCGGCCGCCGTCGGCCTGACGATCGCCAGCGTGCTCTGGCGCCTGCCGCCGATCGAACGGCTGGAAGCGCCGCCGGAGGTACCGGAAGAGGCCGTCTGACCGGAGCCTTGGCGACTTCTCCCCCTGTCCAGGCGGCGACGCCTGATTTTCGACTCTGGGCCATGTTGAGACCCCCAGCGCCGCGGGTAGCTTCAACAGATGGCGACGACCTTGGATCCGGCCCGCCCCTCTCCCGGTGCCGGGAAGTACCCGCTCGACCCGGGTTGCTTCGACGAGGCGTTCGCCCCTGGCGGCACCCCGCGACCTCCCTACGCGGCGGTGCTCGACGCGCTCGCGCGGCACGATCTATCGCTGCTGCGCGAGCGCGTTCAATCTTCCGCCGCCGCACTCGGTCTCGACTTCGGCGCGGGACGGCCGCTGACGGTCGACCCGGTGCCGCGGCTAATCGCGGCCACCGATTGGGAAGAGCTGGAGGCCGGGCTGCTGCAGCGGACCAGGGCCCTCAACGCCTTTCTGATCGACGCCTACGGTGGCCAGCGGATCTTCGACGCCGGCGTGGTGCCGCGGCGGCTGCTCGAGACCTC
>DATBXZ010000294.1:0-2128 GCA_036513995.1 Solirubrobacterales bacterium
TGGCATGACGGGGCCCCCATCCGCGCCTCGGTCCGACGCCAACGGCGGCGACGAGCGGCGCGGCCTTCCGGGAAGCAGAGCGGTTCGCCGGGTTCGGGGCGCAGGATCGCGCAGTCCTCCGGCTCGACCAGTACCGCGCCGCGGTTGCCGCCGTCCACCGTCACCTGGTGCAGGCCGGGCCCGAGGAAGCTGCCGAGCGGCGCGAAGAGCACTGCCTGCTGCGGCAGGAGGCGGGCGGAGAACGGCCCCAGCCTGACCACCTCCGGATGGCCTTCCGAGCGTTGGTAGGCGCCGCTGCGGTTGACGACGACGAGCCGTTGAGTCCCGGTCGCCCGCACGCAGTCGGGGGCGGGGACGTCGGTATAGAGGCCGATCTCCGGTCGGCCTTCCAGGTCCGGACAGCCGGAGGCCCCGTTGCTCTGAAGACCCGGGACCAACCCGCGGCGCCTGCCGGTGCGACGGGCGACGATGACCTTGGAGATCGGCGCCCCCTGTCCGACACCGTGGGGGAACTCGGGGGCGGAGCTGTCGGCTCGGCTTCTCTCCTTATCCTCCGTCGAGCCGTTGGTCGAGTTCGAGCCAGCGCCACAGCCTGAAAGCAAAAGGGCCGCGGCCAGGATCACCAGGGCGGAACTGGCCCGTGAGGCTTTGGCGCTCATGGGCAGAGTTTGCCGCAAAGCTCATTCATCGGCGATCTGTTGAGGTGAGTCGCCCTACCGCTCTACCGTCACCCGCAGGTAGGTCGCCGGGGGCAACAGCCTGGTTCCGACAACGATGCGTGCAATCCTCAAGGGAGCGCCCTCGGATCCGAAGTCGGAATGTGAATCGAAACGGCGTCTCAGTGGGTGTGCTGCACGATGACGACGATCTTTGGCTGCTCCGGAGCTTGGCCGTCGAGAGCGTCGACCTCATCTACCTCGACCCCGCATTCTTCTGCAATTGGATAGACGCCCATATGGACTGGATCGCCGCGCCGCTTGAAGATCTGCATCGAATCCTCAAACCCGCCGGGGCTTTGTTCCTAATCTGCGACGAAACGGTGGGCCCTTACCTCAGAGCGCTACTAGAGGACTTCCGCGACCAACGCAGTGCCGATGATCGGATGATCTGGTGGCAGGCCGATTCGCCGCCCGCCCATCACCATGTCTTCTACTATCGGAAGGCTGGCGAGTTCGCCTCGCAGCACGGCCACCTTTATACGGTGATCCGCCGCGAGGGCGAAGAAGACTCTTCGCTCATGGCCTTCAGCTTTCTTCACGGGCGCCTGAAGTCCAGTCTCCTCAACTGCCGCGTGGCACTGAGGTCCGCTGACTAGCGCGATCATCATTGCTCCTCGCGAGAGCCATCTCTCACCTCTCTATAGGAACCCGGGAGGCGAAGCTCTCACGCGGCGGGTGGCTGGTGGTTCCCTCGCAGGGCGCGTATCCCTACTGCTCGCGCAAAGCCATCGCACCGCGGACCATTGGCCAGCTGTTGAGCGCGCGACTCCGTTTCATGGGCGGAGACGGTATCGCAGAGTTCCTGGTGATCAGAACGGCACGGCGACCCCTCGACAGCGCGCGGCGAACCGCGTCAGCGGGCGACCAGCTACGTGGTGCTCCTTATTCCGCGAGGAGCCTTTCGAGGAAACGCTCGCGTGAGTCGAGAAAGCTATGGGTAAGCCGTACCGGCTCAGCCTCCTCGTAGTCGATCGGCTGCAGGCCCGCCTCGCTGCATTCGTAGATCCTCGCCCCCGGGTAGGCGAGCAGGATCGGCGAGTGGGTGGCGATAACGAACTGCGACCCCTGCTGCGTCAGCTCGTGCATCCGGCGCAGGCAGGTGAGGCAGTTCTGGGCCGACAGCGCGGCCTCCGGCTCATCGAGGAAGTAGAGGCCGTCGGGGCCGAAGCGGTTCACCAGTAGGGCGAGAAACGACTCGCCGTGGGACTGCTCGTGGAGGGATTTGCCGCCATAGGCGGCAAACGGCTTTTTGGAGTCCTTTTCGACCGCCTCCAGGTAGGTCGCGGCGGTAAAGAAGCTCTCGGCCCGCAGGAAGAAGTCGGTCCTCGGGCGGCGCTCGCCGCGGATCAGCCGCAGCGCTCGCGAAAGCTCGGAGTGCGAATCTCGGGTCGAGTGGGCGAAGTTCCGGG
>DATBXZ010000295.1:0-2024 GCA_036513995.1 Solirubrobacterales bacterium
CCGAACTCGACAGCCGTAACGGCACCGCGCTGAACGGCGAGCCGCTGGACCGGCCGCGGCGGCTCCGTGACGGCGACACCCTGATCGTCGGCGCCTGTCGGCTGGAAGTCTCGACCGGCGCCGCCACCCCGGTCGGGACCACGGTGGCGAGCAGCGAGCCCGGGGTGGCGCTGAGCGAGGAGGAGCGGGCGACCGCCGCCGCGCTGGTCGCCCCCTACCGCAGCGAGGGCGCCTTCGCCGGCCGCCCCGCCACCCGGGCCGAGATCGCCGCCTCGCTGCAGGTCAGCGAGCGCACAGCCCAGCGTCGCCTCGACGCCCTGGCGGCCAAGCTCGGCGTGCCTGGCGACGCCGGCCGCGACCGGCCGCGGCAGATCGCCGCCCGGGTGATCGAGCTCGGCCTCGACCGCTGAGAGCGGCCCTGAAGGGGCTGACCCGTACCGGGCCAGACGTGGCCCGGTCGGTGGCGCGGTTGGCGTTGGCGGGTACGGCTGCGTGGCGCAGCATCGGTGGGGCAACGTTCACTCCACCGAAAGGAATCGATCATGGGCATTCGAAACGCAGTAACCGCACTGTTCGCACTCCTCGTCCTCGCTCTGCCGGCAAGCGCCGTCGCAGCGCCGCCGTCCGGGGCGGTCGTCTTCTCCCGCATCACCCAGCACACGGAAACCAAGAAAGTCGAAGGCGAAACGCCGAAAGCCGGCGAAGCGCCGAAAACCGAAACGAAAACCGTCGTCGAAGGTGGCCTCTACGCCGTCAAGGACGGTCGCCTCAACCAGCTGACCGAAGACCCGACCGACACCGAACCGGCCTTCTCGCCGGACGGCACCTCGATCGCCTTCGTCCGCGGCGGCCACGTCTTCTCGGTCCGCGCCGACGGCTCCGGGCTGCGCCAGCTCACCAGCGGCTCGGCTCTCGACTCCAAGCCGGTGGTCTCGCCGGACGGGCGGCTGGTCGTATTCGAGCGCCGCACCACGGCGGGTGGCCCGGCCGACCTCTACACGGTCCGCTCCCACGGCGGCGGCCTGCACCCGCTGACCAGCGGCGCCGCCGACGACCACGACGCCGACTTCTCGGCCGACGGCAAGGCGATTGCCTTCGTCCGCACCGTCGGTGCCAACGACGACGTCTTCTCGGTCCGCCCGAGCGGCGCCAGGCTGGAGCGGCTGACCCGGACCAGCGGCATCGACGAGTTCGAGCCGCGCTTCTTCGCCGGTGGCATCCTCTTCAGCCGCGGCGACAGCAGCGACACGCCGGCCGCCTACGCCGACGTCTACACGATGGCGGCCAACGGGACCAAGGTGAAGCCGCAGGTTCGCGGCGTCGGCTCGGCCTACGTGGAAGACGTCACCGGCAACGGCCACACGCTGCTGTTCCGCCGCGACCAGGGGCTGTGGGTGAAGCGCATCGGCCCGAGCAAGGCGCGCAAGCTCTGCCAGCTGCCGGACGGCTCGGAGACCAATGGGGTCTTCTCCTCCGACGGCAGCCGCGTCGCCGCCTTCGTCGCCGCCGACGAACGCGAGCAGCTGGTCTCAATAGACGTCGCCAACGGTCGCCAGCGCGACCTCGCCGAAGGGGTCGACTTGACCGAAGGCGACGGCACCACGATCGGGCCGGTCATCTCCTGGCAGCCCGTTCGCTGAGGCAACGACGGATTCCGGGGGAGAGGCCCAAGCCCCCGGAATCCGACCCAGCCCGTATAAGGAGCCGGTGGCAGAACTCGCCATCGGCTCCACTCTTGCCGGATATCGCCTCGACGCGCTGATCGCCCGGGGCGGCATGGGCGTGGTCTACCGGGCCACGCACCTGGGTCTGGAACGGCCGGTGGCGCTGAAGGTGATCGCGCGTGAGCTGGCCGACCGCGAGGGGTTCCGGGCGCGCTTCCTGCGCGAGTCTCGGCTCGCCGCCAGCCTCGACCACCCGGCGGTGGTCCCGGTCTATGACTCGCGTGAGGTCGACGGCGAGCTGATCGTGGCGATGCGGCTGGTCGAGGGCGGCGACCTGCGCCGCACGATCGACCGCGAGGG
>DATBXZ010000296.1:0-3233 GCA_036513995.1 Solirubrobacterales bacterium
TGGGGGAGGGCGACGGCGAGCCGATCGCCGAGGGGCAGGGCCTGCTGGTGCTCGAGCGCCCCTGGCCCTCGATGCTGCGCGGCCTCTACAAGGAGGACGACCGCTTCGTCGAGACCTACTTCTCCCGCTTCGGCGTGGAGCGCTACCTGGTCGGCGACGCCGCCCGCCGCGACTCCGACGGCTACTTCTGGGTGATCGGCCGCATCGACGACGTCGTCAACGTCTCCGGCCACCGCCTCTCGACCGCCGAGGTCGAGTCGGCGATCGTCGCCCACGAGAAAGTCGCCGAGGCGGCGGTCATCGGCCAGGCCGACGAGGACACCGGCCAGGCGATCTGCGCCTTCGTAACCCTGCGCGGCGACACCGAGCCCAGCGACGAGCTGGTCGAGGGGGTGCGGGCGACCGTCGCCGCGCGGATCGGCAAATTCGCCCGCCCGAAGCGGATCATCTGGGCCGACGACCTGCCGAAGACGCGCTCCGGCAAGATCATGCGGCGGCTGCTGCGCGACATCGCCGAGGGACGGGCGCTGGGCGATGTCACGACCCTGCGCGACCCGGACGTGATGGGCGAACTCGAGGCGAAGATCGCCGCGGAGGAAAGCAAAGAGGCCTAGGGGGCCACGCCCTAGCGTTCGCGCTGACCGACCATGCGCTCGACCGCGAGCTCGAGCGCCTGCAGCTGTTCTTGGACGCTGCGCAGTTCGCGCAGCGCCACCGCCTCGGCGGTCATTTCCTCCTCTTCCAGCTCCTGCTCGATCACGGCGATTTCAGGGGCGAGGAAGCGCTGGGCGAAGGCGCCGGTGAGCAGGGCGACGAAGCCGATGCCGACGATCAGGATCACGGTGGAGACGATCTCGCCACCGGTCGTCGTCGGGTAGATGTTCGACCCGAGCGTGGTCATCGTCGTGATCGACCAGTAGAGGCCGTCGCCGAAGTCGATGTGCTGGTGGCCTTTCTCGAAGGCGCTGAAGAGGGCGCCGCCGCCGACCACGGTCAGCAGCGCCAGCAGCATCGCGTAGCGCAGCCCCTCCAGCGAGAAGACCTCGCGCGAGAGCTGGGCCAGGCGCAGGAGCCGCAGCAGCCGCAGCAGGCGCAGGACCCGCAGGCCCTGCAGGCCTGGTGGCAGGACCGGCGGGGTGAGGAAGACGATGACGACGTCGAGCGGGTGGCGGCGGATCCAGGCCCAGCGGTCGGGGACTACGGCCAGCATCACCACCAGCTCGACCAGGAAGGCGGTCCAGGTGACCCAGTTGAGGGTGATCGCGATCGTCTCCAGGGGGCCGCCGGGGTGGGACTCGGTGATCGCCACCGTCGGCAGGGTCAGCGCCGCCGCGATCAGCATCGGCGTGTTGAGGAGTTCGGCCACCCGGGTGCTGCGGGCGTCCATCCCCGGTTCGTAGTGCACGGGCGTCGCTGCCGCTTCGGAGCTCACCGGGACTGTTTCGACGTCGCCCGGCCGACCCCCTTTGCGTACCATGGCTCGGCAATCAACCAACTCAGGAGACGCTTACTCGATGACCGTCAGTACCGCCACGCAGGACTACAAGGTCGCCGACATCGGCCTCGCCGATTTCGGGCGCAAGGAGATCGCGCTCGCCGAGGTCGAGATGCCAGGCCTGATGCAGACCCGCGAGGAGTTCGCCGCGAGCCAGCCGCTCAAGGGCGCGCGCATCACCGGCTCGCTGCACATGACGATCCAGACCGCGGTGCTGATCGAGACCCTGGTCGCGCTCGGGGCCGAGGTGCGTTGGGCCAGCTGCAACATCTTCTCCACCCAGGACCACGCCGCCGCCGCGATCGCCGCCGCCGGTGTCCCCGTCTATGCCTGGAAAGGCGAGACGCTGGAGGAGTACTGGTGGTGCACCGAGCAGGCGCTGCTGTGGCCCGACGGCGAGGGCCCGAACATGATCCTCGACGACGGCGGCGACGCGACCCTGCTCGTCCACAAGGGCACCGAGTTCGAGAAGGCAGGCGCGGTCCCCGATCCTGAGACCGCCGACTCCGGCGAGTTCAAGATCATCCTCGAAACGCTGCAGCGCTCACTCGGGGAGGATCCGCAGCGCTGGACCAAGCTGGGGGAGGGGATCCAGGGCGTGACCGAGGAGACCACCACCGGCGTCCATCGCCTCTACCAGCTGGCCGAGGCCGGGGAACTGCTGTTCCCGGCGATCAACGTCAACGACTCGGTCACCAAGTCGAAGTTCGACAATCTCTACGGCTGCCGTCACTCGCTGGTCGACGGCATCAACCGCGGCACCGACGTGATGATCGGCGGCAAGGTCGCGGTGATCTGCGGCTATGGCGATGTCGGCAAGGGCTGCGCCTCCTCGCTGCGCGGCCAGGGTGCCCGCGTGATCGTCACCGAGATCGACCCGATCTGCGCCCTGCAGGCGGCGATGGAGGGCTACGAGGTGAAAACCCTCGACGAAGTGGTCGAGACGGCCGACATCTTCGTCACCGCCACCGGCAACAAGGACATCATCACCGCCGGGCACATGGCGCGGATGAAGCACAACGCGATCGTCGGCAACATCGGCCACTTCGACAACGAGATCGACATCGCCGGGCTCGAAGCCGGCGCCGCCGAGCGGATCAACATCAAGCCGCAGGTCGACGAGTGGCGCTTCCCCGACGGCCACTCGATCGTGCTGCTCTCCGAGGGCCGGCTGCTCAACCTCGGCAACGCGACCGGGCACCCGAGCTTCGTGATGTCGAACTCGTTCACCAACCAGGTGATCGCCCAGATCGAGCTCTTCGGCAAGAGCGTCCAGTACGAAGCCAGGCAGGTCTACGTGCTGCCCAAGCACCTCGACGAGAAGGTGGCGCGGTTGCACCTCGACGCGCTCGGCGTCCGCCTGACCGAGCTCAGCGCCGACCAGGCCTCCTACCTCGGCATCCCCGTCGAGGGTCCATACAAGCCGGACCACTACCGCTACTAGCGGCCCCAGGCGGCCGCGGACCCGAGATGCCGACCGCGGTCGTCACCGGCGCCTCCAGTGGGATCGGCGCCGCCACTGCGCGGGCGCTGGCGGGGGACGGTTACCGGGTAGTCCTAGGCGCCCGGCGGCTGGACCGGCTGCAGGAGCTGGCGGCGGAGATCGGCGCCGAGGCGATCGCGCTCGACGTCACCGATGCAACCTCGGTCGCCGACTTCGTCGCCCGGGTCCCGGCCTGCGACGTGCTCGTCAACAACGCCGGCGGCGCGCTCGGCCTGGAAGCGGCGGGAGAGGCGG
>DATBXZ010000297.1:0-6543 GCA_036513995.1 Solirubrobacterales bacterium
GAAGACCTGTTCGCTGTCGCTGCCCAGGTCTTCGCCGCCCTGCCCCCTCGCGACCGAGACGATCGCCCGCACCTGGCCGCCTTCGCGGATCGCCGCCAGCGCCGCCGGATAGCCCGGCGAGCCGCCCGGTGCCGGCTGCCACGGCGCCGTGGGGCCTTCGCGCTCGATCACCGCACCTTCGCCGGCGGCCACGCCTTCTTCGGAGGCGATCACGGCGCCGCCGTCGGGCAGGCCGGAGACCCGCTGCGGGACGGCACCGTCGAGCGCCGCCTCGGCACTCTGGTCCACCTGCCAGCCCGAGCCACTATTGACCAGGACGCCGCCGCTGTAGACGGCGGCCCCGTTCTTTTCGACCGGGAACTTGTAGGTCGTCAGCGCTTCGCTGCCGGCGAAGGCAATCGAGGTGAAGTTGGCTTCGATTGGGACGCCAGGCGGCAGGGGTTCCTGCTTCCAGGTGCGCCCGTAGCCCAGCAGCAACCCCTGCTTGCCGATGGCGAAGCCGCGACTGGGACGACCCGGGTCGAAGGCGATCCCGGTGAAGTTGGCGCGGACCAGGTTCGGCGGCTCGGCCGGGTCGGGGCTCCAGAGCCCCGTCGCCTTCTGCCAGACCCACATCGCGGCGCCGTCGCCGACGGCGAAGGCCCGGCCCGGTTCGGGCCAGGCGACGCCGCGCAGGGTCGGCGTCGCCCGTTTGCCGGAGGCCGTGAGCAGGAATTCCGGTTCCCAGCCCTGCCCGGACACATAGTGGGCCACCTCGCCGTCGTCTCCGACCGCGAGCGCTTCGGAGTCCAGCGTCCCGACAGGCGCCCCAGGGACGGGGGCGATCGCCGTCAGCGGCCGGCGGAAGGGCACCGGCCAGGGGGTCAGGCGAGCGGGTTCCGGGCTGTGGGTGAGGCGCAACGGCGGTTCGGCTCCCAGCCAACCTTCGTCGGGGGCGCTCAGAGCGGCGCCCTGGCCGGCGCCCGCCGAGCCACCGCCCAGCGCGATCCGGGCAAAGGCGCTCCCTTCGAGGCTGAGGATCGCTCCCTGGCCGACGCCCGTTATCACCCGCTGGCCGAAGGGGCCCGAGCCACTGCTGGGGGGCCAGGCGAAGCTGCGACCCTGCCCGGAGGGCAGTTCGGCTCCGAGCGGCTGCGTGCAGAGCCCCGCCGGCGAGGTCAGATCGCACCAGGAGCCGGTGACTTCGCCGGCGCCGATGTCGTAGTAGATGGTGGCGTCGTGCTTTTCGCCGCCGGAGGTGAGCTGGGCGTCGACCCAGACCCCCGCCGCGGTCACGGTGAGCGGCTGGCCGGCGACGCGAGCCGTCAGCGGCACGCCCAGGGGCGCCGCCTGCGCGAAGCTCGAGCCGAGCGAGGCGGCGAGACCGAGCGACTGCTGGCGCCAGACCGGCACCCCCCCTACCCCGCCGGTGGCTTCGCGCCGGAACAGCTCGATCCCCTCGCCGGGGGTGGCCCCCTTTGCCAGCAGCCAGGCCTCCCCCCCGCCCGCTTCGATCGCCAGCACCCGGAACGGGGAGGCCGGAGCGGTACAGGCGGGACCGGCGGCGAAGCCGACGCAGATCGGCTCCCGCGACCAGTTGCCGGCGGCGAAGGAGAGCACCGCTTCCGTGACTTCAGAGCTGGCGGTGGGCACGACGAGGGCGCGGGTATCCCCGCCGGAGCCTTCGAGCGCCGTCAGCAGCGGACCGCTGCCGCCTTCGGGCGCGAACAGCGCTTCTTCGGGCCCGAGCACGGCGCTCGGCGGTTCGGGTGCGGCGCGCAGAGGCCCGCCCGGGTCGCGAACGACCAGGAGCGGCTGTTCTTCGCCGGCGGTGGCCGCCGCGACAATGCCGCCGCGCGGCGTCGTCCGCCCGGCCGCCGCCCCCGCGGCGAATTCGAGGCCGGCGATCGGCTGGCCTTCCGCATCGACCGGCGCCGGCACGGTTTCCCAGCCGCCCGCGTCGCTGTAGTGGGCCAGCGTCGTCCCCCCTCTGGCGATCGCCCACACCTCACCCGGCGCCTCCTGCGGCGAGGCGCCGAGGAAGGCCAGCGCGGGGGCGCCCTGATAGGGCTGGGCGACGAGCGCGCCGCCGTCTTCGGCGCCCGCGCCGCTCGCCGCGAACTGCCAGAGAGTGGCGGTCAGCAGCGCCACCAGGCAAGCGAGAGCAAACAGCGCCCGGTCGCGGCGACGCGCGCTCATTTCGCCTTCCTCTTGCCGACCGCGTGGACCTGGAGGTCGAGCTTGGTCGGCCAGCGCTTCGGGTCGAGGCGCAGCCGCAGGCTGCGGGTGCCCTTCTTCATCGTGTAGCGCGGCGTCTTGGCGACGACCTTGCCCTCGAACCTGGCGAGCAGCTGCACGTGTGCCTTGGTGCGGAGCAGGAAGGTCAGCTCGAGGACGTTGCCGTCGAGCAGGCGGCTCTTGACCTTGGCGTAGAGCGCGGGCACGCGTTTCGGCAGGGGTTCTTCGATGACTTCCGGCAGCGGTTCCTTCTTTTCTTCGGGGTTGGCGCCGGAGTTGTCTTCGGGCAGGTCGACCGGCGGCACGGTCGGCAGGCTGGCATCGGGCGGGCGGAAGGTGACGAGGGTGTGCAGCGCCGGGTCGGCGTCCCGGGGCAGGTCGGAGCCGAGGTGGAACAGCCAGCCGCCTTCGGTCGCCATCCAGCACTGCCCGGCCGCCGGGCAGGCGATCGGCCCCGCCGGCCCCTTGTGGCCGATCCCTTCCCCCGGGGCGGGCAGCAGAGTCGGCGAGTCGACGCTGCCGTCGCCGTGGACGCGGGCGAGGCGGGCCGGAGACGAGGAGAAGTCGCCGGGCTGGTTGAACCCGATCCAAACGTCTTCGCTGCCCGGTTCCGCGGCAACGCCGCCGACCCGGTCGCCCGGTTCGAAGGTCCCGCCCGGATCGTCGAGCGCCACCTGCGCGAAGCCGGTGGGCCCGAGCCGCAGCGCGGTCACCGTCGCCGGGGCGGTTCTCGAGCCAGCGATCGCCCAGAGCGCCTGATCGTCGCCGCTGAGGTGGAAGCCTTCGAGCTGGGCCGGTTTGGAATGGGCGCCGCCGTAGAGGATCGGTTCTTCGGTGTAGAGCGGGATGAACGCGGGCGTGGCGGCTTCGAAGATCTGGTGGAGGAAGCTGGGCTGGGCGACGGGCTCTTCGGGGGCGACGTCGCCTTCGCCGACTTCCACGCTCTCGTAGAGGCTGCCCTGGTGGAAGGCGAGGCTGGTAACCGAGCGGCCCGGGTCCTCGATCCCGGCCTGCTGTTCGGTCAGCGAAGGCACGGCGGTGATCGAGGCGCCGTCCCAGTGCAGGTGAAAGGCACCGATGTTCGTCGTCCCCGGCAGGCGTTCGCCGGCAAACCAGCAGTCGTTGGGCGCCGAGCAGGCCGCGGCGTCCATCGGCAGGTAGGAGTCGGCGACGCCGAGCGGCTCGGCGTAAGAGGAGACGACGGCGCCGTTGAGGAAATGGCAGAGGGAGATGTGCTGCGGCGGCGCTTTGCCGCCTTCCTGCCCGGTCTGCTGGTCGGAGATGGTCCAGAAGTCGTCCGGGCCGGCCCAGGCAATCCGCCCCGCATGCCCACCGCAGACGGTCGAGTAGCGGTACCAGCCGCTGCCGTCGTAGGCGAAGAGCCCGGCCGGGATCCCTTCGTTGCCGGCGGTGATCAGCATTCCCCGGTTGGGCGCCCAGAACTCGACGTCGCCGATTTCGCCGATCCCCACCGGCACCCCGATCCCGGCAGCGACCGGCTGCTCGGAGCGCCATTCCTGGGCGGCGGCCACCGGCGCGCCGCCGATCGCGGCGACGAGCAGCGAGGCCAGCACCAGGCCGGCGCGCCTCATCGCTTGCCCCCGTGCGCCCGGCGGTGGGTGTGGAAGCGGATCGTCAGCTGGCCGTGCAGCGGCTTTCCCCTGCGGCCGTGGAATGACACCCGCGCCGTCGCGTACAGCCCTTCGCGCGAATGGACGAGCCGGCGCAAGCGGCGAGGCGCCTCGAGCATGAGCGCGACCGGCCCGCTCGCCGTCGCTCGCCGCCGTGCCAGCGCCAGGCTCCGCGGCCGCGAACCCACCCCCAGGGCCGCGCCGGCGCGGGCGCGCAGCGTGCCCGCGCCCGGCACCACCGCCACCAGCCTGACCCTGCCGTCCGGCATCGAGAAGGCGCTCAGCGCCAGCCGGCGGCGGCGCTTGATCCGGACCGCGGGCGGCGGTGGCGAGATGCTCACCGCCCCCCTCACCAGAGGAGCCGCGTCGTCTTCGACCACGAAGGCGTCGCTGGCGTCGTTGCCGTCGCCCTCGACCAGATTGGAGGCAGTGGAGGCGAAGGAGATCAAGCGGCCTCCCGCGCCGAACGAGGGCGCGGTGGCTCCGACCCCGTCCAGACCGGTTCCCGTGGAGGCGAGGGAAGCTTCGTTCGCCCCTCCGTCACCGTGGGTGACCCGGCGCAGCGTTTCTCCGTCGAGATTGAGCAGGTACAGCTCCACCAGTCCCAGCTGAGCCGGCGGCGAGCCGATCAGGTTGGGCGGGGCGAGAGGGAACTGCTGGCGGGCGGTGGCGAAGGCGATCCGCTGACCGTCGGGGGAGATCGTCAGGTCGTAGATGTGGCCGTTGAGCGGGACGAAGGGTTCCCGGTTGGCCACCGAGGCTTCGTCGGCAGGGTCGATGGGAACCTGACGGGTGAGCTGGCGAACCGCCTGCTTGCGATCCAGGCCCCCACTCATGTTCACGAGGAAGACGTTGCTCGCTTCGGTCGGGTTGCCGATCAGGGCGACGGTGCGCCCGTCGGCGCTCAATTGCGGGACGCCGTCCACCTTTTGCAGCCCGAGCCAGCCAGTCGCCGAGTTGAGCGCATCGCCCTTGCTGGTGATGCCGACGAAGGGGCCCTGGCAGGCCGCATCGGCAAGGGTGCCACCCGGCGGGCAGCCCGGCGCCAGCGGGTCGCCGCCGCCGACGATCCGCCGGGTGGGCGCCGTCGGCCCGTCGGCAACCCGCCGCCACAGAGGCTCGTCGTAGGGGAAGCTGCCGTTCGCGTCCAGTTCGGAGATTGTCTGCGCCTCGTCGGCGAGCAGCGGCACCTGCGCCGGCAGGTGGGTCCCAACCCAGGCGACCGTGGTCCCGTCGGCGCTCAGCGCCGCACCGCTCAGCAACGGCAGCACCGAGCTCTCCAATACCGCCCCGCCGGGAACGGGGACGCCGGGTTCCATCGCGCCGGTCCCCGGGTCGCGGTTGACGCTGACCAGCGTCGTCTCCCGCGAATCGAGATCGCGCAGGTAGACCTGGCCGCCGTTGACGAAGACGACCTTGCGCCCGTCGGCGCTGAGAGCGACGCGGGGGGAGGCGACCGAGTTGCCGTCCAGCGCCTGCGAGGAGCCGTCGAGCGCGGAAGCCAGCTCGTAGCTGGGCGGCGCGGCATCCATGTCGGCGACGTAGACGTCCCTGGATCCCGGCTGGGTGTCGTCGGCGGCATCGAGCGGGGCCGCGGTGGTGAAGCTGACGTAGCGCCCGTCGGCGGAGATCGAGGGTGCGGCAGCATCGGCCCCGGGTTCTTCTTCGTAGGCGCTCGCCGCCGCGACCGCAGCCACCGCTCCCGTCTGCAGATCCTTGCGGAAGACGCCGGAGAGTCCCCCGATCGCACCCTGGAAGGCCAGGTAGCGACCGTCGGCGCTGAGCACGGGGTCGACCGCTTCGTCAGCCTGCTCGGTGGCGCTCTTGGAGGCGAGCTGGATCGAGCCGAAATCGGCAGCCGCCGGAGCCGCCGGAGCGAGACCGATGCCGAGGGTCAGCAGAGCGGCGAGGATCGCGAGCCGGGAGCTCAAGGGACCCACACCTGAAAACGACGGGCGGTCCTATTGCCAACTGCGTCGCGCGCGCTTACGGCGACCGTGTAGCGACCGGGGCGCCGGTAGGCGTGGACGAACCGCGCGCGCCCATGGGCCTTCCCCCCGTCGCCGAAGCTCACCTTCGTCGCCTTCCCCGCGACCCCCGAGCCGCCGTCACTGACCCGCACCGCCACGCGGTGCCGGCTCAGCACCTGCACCTGCACGGTGGGCCGCTGTCCGTCGACACGCAGCTTCGCCGCCTTGCTCAGCAGCTGCTGTCCCAACCCGTCCGTAGCAAGCACCTGCACCCGCAGCACGCCGTTGCCGAGCAGCGCCGGGCGGGGATGCAGGATGCGCCTGCGCAAGCCGCTCTCGATCGGCCCGCCGTCGACCAGGACCGAGTAGCTCAGCCCCCCGACCGTGCTCGGGGCCGCCTGCCAGCGCAGCTTCACGGCGGCGGGCCTGGACCACCCTTTGGGGACCTCGAGGCGGAAGGACGCGGGCGGCACGCTGACCCGCTCGGCAACAATCTCGGAGTGGCCCGCTTCCCCCTGGCGGAAGGCGATCAGCCCGTCGCCCGAGCCCGAGCGGCCAATCGCCAGCTCGGAGATCGGCCCTCCCTGGACACCCGAGAGGAGGCCGGTCTGAGCCGCCCCCGAGAGGAATTCCTGCCTCACCGCGACGGCCGGCAGCCCAGCGGCGTCGAGCGCGGGGTAGGCGACGAGGCCGCCGCCTTCGGGGTCGACGGCAGCCACCGGCTC
>DATBXZ010000298.1:0-11223 GCA_036513995.1 Solirubrobacterales bacterium
GAGCCGGTGGCGCTGAGCGTGGCCGGCCGCACCGACGCCGGCGTACACGCCCGCGGCCAGGTCGCCAGCTTCGCCACGGTGGCCGCGGTGCCCGGTGACCTGCTGCGGCGGCTGAACGGGATCACTCCCCCGGACGTCGCCGTGACCGCCGCCGGCCCGGCGGCTGACGGCTTCGACGCTCGCGGCGACGCGACCTCGCGCAGCTACCGCTACCGGCTCTCGACGCGGCGGCCGGCGAGCCCGTTCGAGCGCGGCCGGGCGCTCTGGTGGCCGCACCGGATCGACCGTGAGGGGCTCGACGCCTGCGCCGCGGCCCTGCTCGGCAAGCACGACTTCACCGCCTTCACCCCGAGCCAGACCGACCACGTCCACTTCCAGCGCCGGATCCTCGCCGCGGCCTGGGAAGAGGGGCCGGGGGAGATCCTCGCCTTCCGTGTCACCGCCGATGCCTTCATGCGCAACATGGTCCGGATCCTGGTCGGGACGATGCTCGAGGTCGCCTCGCGCCGGCGCGGCGTCGAGAGCTTCGTCGATCTGCTCGCCGGCGCCTCGCGGCCCGAGGCTGGAGAAACCGCGCCGGCACACGGGCTTTACCTCGAGTCCGTCTCCTACTCCTAGAATCGACTCGATGCGCATCCTCCTCACCAACGACGACGGCATCTCCGCTCCCGGCCTGCAGGCGATGCGGCGGGCGCTGCGTGGGCTCGACGGCGTCGAGCTCGACGTGATCGCGCCCGACTCCAACCGCAGCGCCACTGCCCGCAGCATCACCACTCGCTCGCCGCTCAGCATCGAGGAGGTCGAGTTCGGCGACGGCCACCGCGGCTACGCGACCGACGGCACCCCGGTCGACTGCGTCCGCTTCGCCGAGCTGGGCCTGGTCGGTGGCCGTCCCGACCTGATCGTCTCCGGCATCAACCACGGCGCCAACCTCGGTGACGACATCACCTACTCGGGCACGGTGGCGGCGGCGCTGGAGGGGATCGTCCTCGGCATCCCCGCCGTGGCGCTCTCCCAGCAGTCCTCGGGGGGCGGGATGGGCTACGTCAGCGGCCGCTTCGACTTCGACGTCGCCGCCGCCTTCGCCAAGCAGCTGGTCGCGCGGCTGAGGACCGAGTCGATGCCGGAGGCGACGCTGATCAACGTCAACTGCCCCGCCGGCGAGCCGCGGGGCATCGAGGTGACCAAGCTCGGCAAACGGATCTACAACGACGAGCTGAAGCTGGTCAGCGAGGATTCCGAGGGCGCCCGCAAGCGCTATGAGATCTACGGCTGGCAGCCGGGCTACGAGGAGGTCGAGGGGACCGACCTCTTCGCCGTTGCCCAGGGCCGGATATCGGTCACCCCGATCCACTTCGACCTGACCGATCACGGCGGCCTGGAGCGGCTGCGCGGCTGGGGCTTCGAGGAGATGCTGGCGGCGAGCGCACCGGCAGCGTGAGCGCCCCGGACCGGCAGCGAGCGGTCGAGCTGCGCAGAGAGCTGGCCCACCACAACAAGCGCTACTACGTCGACGACGATCCCGAGATCGGCGACGACGCCTACGACGCGTTGCTGAACGAGCTGCGCCAGCTCGAGGCCGAGAACCCGGAGCTGCGCACGCCGGACTCGCCCACCCAGCGGGTCGGGGCGCCGCCGCTGGAGCGCTTCCAGCAGGTCGAGCACGTCGAGCAGATGCTCTCGCTCGGAAACGCTCGCAACGAGGAGGAGCTGCGGGCCTGGGAGACGCGGCTGGCCAACCACCTCAAGCGCCTCGATATCGCCGCCTCGGAGTTCAGCTACACAACCGAGCCGAAGATCGATGGCCTGGCGATCTCGCTCACCTACGAGAACGGGGTGCTGGTGCGGGGCGCCACCCGCGGCGACGGCCGGGTCGGCGAGGACGTGACCCAGAACCTGCGCACGATCGGCTCGATTCCGCTGCGGATCGAGAGGGCGCCGGAGCTGATCGAAGTGAGGGGGGAGATCTACCTGCCGATCGCCGCCTTCAAAGCCCTCAACGAACGCCGGGCCGAAGCCGAGGAACCGACTTTCGCCAACCCCCGCAACTCGGCGGCCGGCTCGATCCGCCAGCTCGATCCGGCGCTGGCCGCGGAACGACCGCTCTCCAACTGGATCTACGGGATCGGCGCCGTGCGCGGCCTCGACCTCGCCACCCACATGGACGAGGTCGCGTGGCTGGACGAGCGCGGCTTCAAGGTCAACCCTGCGACCGAGCACCACCGGGGCGTCGAGAGCGTCGTCGAGCGTTGCCGCTGGTGGGAGGAGCGGCGCGAGTCGCTCGACTACGAGATCGACGGCGTCGTCGCCAAGGTCGACGAGAAGGCGCTGTGGCGGGAGCTGGGGGTGGTCGGGCGCGAGCCGCGCTGGGCGATCGCCTGGAAGTTCCCGCCGACGACGGCGACGACGACGATGCTGGACGTGGTCTGGAACGTCGGCCGTACCGGCCACCTGGTCCCGTTCGCGATGCTGGAGCCGGTCCACGTCGGCGGTGTCACCGTCGGCACCGCCACCCTCCACAACGAGGAGGACCTGGCTCGCAAGGACGTCCGGGTCGGCGACGAGGTGGTGGTGATGAGGGCCGGCGACGTGATCCCCCAGGTGGTCTCGCCGAGGCTGCCGCGCAAGAACAGGAGCGCGCGCACGCCGAAGCCGCCGCGGAAATGCCCGGCCTGCGGGACCGAGACGGTCAAGCCCGAGGGCGCGGTCTTCACGATCTGCCCCAACCGCGCCGGCTGCCCCGGCCAGTCCTTCCAGCACGTCAAGCACTTCGTCAGCAAGGGGGCGATGGACATCGACGGGCTGGGGGAGAAGCAGGCGATGCGCTTCCTCGAGGAGGGGCTGATCGCCGACGTCGCCGACATCTACGAGCTGCGGGAGGAGCAGCTGCTGGCGCTGGACCGCTTCGGCGAGACTTCGACCCACAACCTGCTGGCGGCGATCGACGGCTCGCGCCGGCGACCCTTCAAACGCGTCCTCTACGCACTGGGCCTGCCGGGCGTGGGCTACGTCACCGCCGAGGCGCTGGCCGACCACTTCGGCTCGATCGATGCCCTGCACGAGGCCAATCCCCTGACGATCGAAGAGGTCGAGGGGGTCGGGCCGATCATGGCGGTGCAGATCGCCGAGTCGCTGGCCGACGAGCTGACCTGGGGCCTGATCGAAAAGCTGAGGGCCAGAGGGCTGCGGCTGCAGGCGGACGAGTCGGAAAGGCGCGCCAGGGGTGGGCCGCTGGAGGGGAAGACGGTCGTCCTCACAGGCACCCTGCCGGAGCTGACCCGCGAGGAGGCGGCGGCGCTGGTCAAGGCTGCCGGTGGCAAGGTGACCAACGCGGTCTCGAAGAAAACCGACTACGTGGTGGCCGGCGAGAGTCCCGGCTCGAAGCTGGCCAACGCCGAGTCGTTCGGGACCGAGGTTCTCGACGAAGCGGGTCTGCTGGCGTTGCTCGGCTAGTACCCCGCGACGAGGGCGGCGATGCGGTCTTGCTCTAGATGCGCATAGCCGAGGTCGGTGACGCCGTTCATCAGGATCGAGAAGGCCATCACCTTGCCGCTCTTGTTGAAGCAGTAGCCGGAGAGGTTGCTGACGCCGGTGATGGTGCCGGTCTTGGTCCGGCAGCGGCCGTAGGCGGCGGTCCCGTGCATGCGGTCGGCGACCGTGCCTTCCTTGCCGGCCAGGGCCAGGTCCTGGATGAATTCGTCGCCGGCGGGGTCGCCCCGCATCGCCAGCAGGAGGTCGACGACCTGGCTCGGCGAGGCGCGGTTGGAGCGGGTCAGGCCGGAGCCGTCGACGGCGTGCACGCCGGACCCCTCGGCCTGCGCGAAGGCCTCGACCACGGTGGCGCCGGCGGCGGTGGTGCCAGCACCGCCGAGACGAGCTCCCAGCAGCTTCATCAGCATCTCGGCGAAGAAGTTGTCGGAGTAGACGTCGGTGGTGTTGACGATCCGGGTCAGGGTGGGGGAGCGCACGACCGCGACCCGTTCGGCACCGGCCGGGGTCGCCGCCAGGGCGACCTGGGGCGACACCGCGATGCCACCGGCGCTCAGCGCCCGCGCCAGCTTCGAGGCCGCCAGCTTGGCCGGATCGGCGGCGAAGCCGCTGCTCGAAGTCGGGCCGCTGAAGCCGGAGTCGAAGGCGAGCCCGGAGAGCGGGCCGATGTAGGAGCTGGTCGCGTAGCCGGAGTCGGCGACCCCGCGCAGGCGGTCGAAGATCGTGTCGTCGGCGTAGAGGCGGCCGCTGATCGAGCGGATCCCGGCGGCGCGGATCTGCGGCACCAGGGAGAAGAGGTTGGTGCCGAGGCCGGCCAGGTAGCCGTCGTAGAAGGCCGGCGTGCCGAGCGTCGGGTCGCCGCCGCCCTGCAGGTAGAGGCTGCCGTGGAGGACGCCGCCGGAGTCGAGCTGGCCGTCGCTGAAGACCTTGGTGGCGATGCGGCTTTCGGGGCCCAGCCGCGAGAGCGCCGTCGCCGTCGTGAACAGCTTCATGTTCGAGGCCAGCGAGCGCTGGGTCCCCGGCGACTTGGCGCAGACCACTTCTCCGCCTTCGGCCTCGACCACCAACCCGCTGGCCGTCCCGCCGCCACGGGTCAGCAACCCGCGCATCTGGTCGCAAACCGAGCTGGCATCGGCGTTTGCGGCGAGTAGAAGCACGGCCGCGCAGGCGACCGCGAGCAGAATCGACCCTCGTCTCATCGTCCCTACCAACACCGGTGCCGAGCAAGGTAGCGGCATGCTCGGCCGACCTGCCTGGGATACTCCGTGTTCCTGATGGGCAAAGTCGTCGACATCGAGTCCAAGCCTCGCCGTAAAGCGCGCGGCCGCAAAAAGCCTTCGAAGACGGCTCTGGTCCTCGGCGGCGGCGGCTTCACGGGTGGTGTCTACGAGATCGGCGCCCTGCGTGCCCTCGACCTGCTCGCGGTCAACAGCACCGTCAACAACTTCGACGTCTACGTCGGCACCAGCGCCGGCTCCTTCGTCGCCGGGATGCTCGCCAACGGCATCACGCCCGACGAGATGATGCAGGTGCTCAACTCGCGGGTGCCCTCCGAGCTCGAGGACCTCGACCTCAACCGGGTGCTCAAGCCCAACTATCTCGGCTTCCTCTCCAAAGCGGCGGCCCTGCCGCTGCGAACCGTGGAGCTGCTGCGCTCGCTCGCCCGGATCGGCGAGCTCTCGGCGATCGACATCGGCGTCGGGCTGGCCGAGGTGCTGCCGACCGGCCTCTACTCCGGCTCCGGCCTCGCCGACTACGTCGAGGAAGCCCTCGCCGATGCCGGCCGCGTCAACGATTTTCGCCTGCTCGACCGCGAGCTCTACCTGACCGCGACCGACCTCGACACCTGCGAGCGGATCGTCTTCGGCGAGGAGGGATGGGTCGACGTGCCGATCTCCAAGGCGGTCCAGTGCTCGACCTGCCTGCCGATCGTCTACAAGCCGGTCGACCTCAAGGGTCGCCAGCTCGTCGACGGCGGCATCCGCTCGACCACCAACGTCGACATCGCGGTCGAGAAGGGCGCCAAGTTCATCGTCGTCGTCAACCCGCTGGTGCCCTACGTCAACGACTTCGAGAAGACGATCCCGACCGTCTTCGGCAACCGCGCGCGGCGGGTCTCCGACATGGGGCTGCCGGCGATCGCCAACCAGACCTTCCGCCTGATCGCCCACCAGCGCCTGCACCAGGCGGTCGGGATGTGGCAGGAGAAATACCCGGGGGTGGACATCATCCTGGTCGAGCCCGAGCCGACCGACGAGCTGATGTTCGGCACCCCGATCATGGATTACTCGCGGCGCCTGAAAATAGCCCGCCACGGCTTCGAATCGGTTACCGCCACCCTGGCCAAGGACTACGACCGCTTCGAGGAGATCGCCGGCCGCCACGGCCTCGAAATCTCCGAGCGACGGGTCCGCCGCGTCGTCGAGCGGGCGAGCGAGGAAGAGCCCGAGCAAACCTCGGCTTGGCGGCGGGTGCTGGAGCAGACGACCTCGGTTCTGCTGCGGCAGTCGGGCGAGGCCTCCTAAACAACCTTTGGTGGGGAGGGCGTCGGTGGGTCACCCAACCCCTCTCACACGCACCGGCTACCCGGCGTAGAGCGCCTCGATCTCGGGCTCGTGCTTGCTTGTGACGACCGCCCGCTTCACCTTGAGGGTAGGAGTCAGCTCGCCGGTCTCCTGCGAGAGATCCTGCTCGAGGATCGCGACCTTCTTGACCTGCTCGACCCGGGCGTAGTTCTTGTTGATCTCCTCGACGTGGGCCTCGATCGAGGCCTTGACGTCGGCGTTGGCGGCGAGCTGCTCCGGGCTCTCCTGGAGGCCGTGCTCCTTGACGTAGGCGGCCGCCTCTTCGGGGTCGAGCGTGACCAGGGCGACCAGGTAAGGGCGGCGGTCGCCGACGACCACGCACTGGGAGACCAGCGGGTGCTGCTTGATGTCGGCCTCGAGGTTGGCGGGGGTGATGTTCTTGCCACCGGCGGTGATGATGATGTCCTTTTTGCGGCCGGTGATCTTGATGAAGCCCTCGGAGTCGATCTCGCCGATGTCGCCGGTGTGCAGCCAGCCGTCGACGATCGTCTCCCGGGTTGCCTCCTCGTTCTTGTGGTAGCCCTGGAAGACGTTGGGGCCCTTGACGAGAATCTCGCCATCGTCGGCGATCCTCACCTCACAGCCGGGGAACGGTTTGCCGATCGTGCCGACCTTGAAGTCGTCGGGAGTGGAGATCGTCGCCGCGGTCGAGGTCTCGGTCATCCCCCAGCCCTCGAGCACGAGCACGCCGGCGGCGTCGAAGAAGCGCAGGATCTCGGGATTGATCGGGGCGGCGCCGGAGACTGCGAGGCGCAGCTTGCCGCCGAAGAGGTTGCGGATTTTCGACAGCACCCTGTCGTCGGCAAAGGCGTACTGGCGGGCAAGCAGGAAGCCGGGTTTGCGGCCGCTGCGTTCGACCTCGCGCATCTTCGCGCCGACGCCGATCGCCCAGTGGAAGATCGCCTTTTTGAGCCCGCCCTCTTTCTCCATGCCGCTGTTGGCGGCGGTGTAGATCTTCTCGAAGATGCGCGGAACCGAGGGGAAGTAGGTCGGTTTCAGTTCCGCCAGGTTCGGCATGATCTTCAGCGGGTCACGCTCCCAGTAGGCGAGCGTGGCGCCGAGGTCGAAGCTGCCGAGCTGGATCAGCAGCGCGAAGGAGTGGGCCAGCGGCAGGTAGAGGTAGCTAACGTCTTCGCCCTCGATGACGCTGGTCTCGTTGACCATGTCCAGCATCGCCCGGTAGTTGCCGTGGCTGATGATGCAGCCCTTCGGCGGGCCGGTGGTGCCGGAGGTGTAGATGAAGGTGCAGATGTCGGCCGGGGTAACCGCCGAGTAGAGCGACTCCCAGCGGGCGTTGTCGCCGCCGGCGCCCCTGGCGGCCAGCTCCTCCATCGAGAGCGTGTCCTCGCTGGAGCCGGTCATCCTCACCACCTGCTCGAGCTGGGGCAGCCGGTCGCGGACCTCGCGGATCTTCTCCAGCTGCTCGTCGTCCTCGACCACGACGACCTTGGCGTCGGAGTTCTCGAGGACGTAGCGGCACTCCTCGGGCGAGTTGGTCTGGTAGATCGGGACCACGGTGGCGCCGATCGAGAGCGCCGCGAAGTCGAAGTAGGTCCACTCGGGGCAGGTGTTGCCGAGGATCGAGACGCGGTCGCCCTTGACGACGCCGAGCTCGGCCAGGCCGAGGGCCAGCGGGCGGACGATCTCCATCACCTCAGAGAAGCTGCGATCGACCCATTGCTCGCCGTCCTTGTAGCGGACCGCGGGCGTATCGCCGTAGGTCTGCGCTGCCAGCGGCAGCAGGTCAGCCAGCGTTTTCGACTTGGTTCCCCGCCCCATTGCGGGGGAGTCTAGTTCAGCCTCAATTGGTGGCGGCGCGACGCGGTTCGCGGCGCGGCGAGCGGCTGCGGAGCGAGGTCTCGAAGAGGGTCCTGTCGATGCGCCCGTGGAAGATCGGGACGCCCATCTCGACGCACTTCCCGATCACCTCCTGCCGCTTCATCTGCAGCTGGTCGGCGAGCTGGCTCGGCGTCACGTGATGGGCCATAGAGACCTCCCATGTAGTTGAAAGTGGGTAGGTCCAAAGTTAGCGCTCGCGGCGGCCATGTCAACCGCGATGCCCGCACGTTGCGGCTTCCCGCGCGTGCGGGCCGCGATAATGCCCGCGTGTCCGAAGTCGCCGTCAAAGCGATGCCCCGCCGTGGCCGCCTCTGGGTGCTCGCGGCCCTCGCCCTGGCGCTGTTCGCGCTGGGCTACCTGGTGATCAGCATCTCGACCCAGAAGCCGGGGTCGCCGGTGGTCCACGTCGCCGGCATCGCCGACGCGCAGGAGATCTTCGGCGGAATCCCGCAGGAAGGCGACCGGCTCGGTTCCTCCGACGCCCCGGTCTCGATCCAGGTCTTCAACGACATGCAGTGCTCGGAATGCGCCGAAGACTTCCTCGGCACGATCCCGGCCCTGGCCGAAAACTACGCCCGCCCCGGCGACGTGCAGCTGCTCTACCGCCATTACTCCAACAGCGAAAGCCCGGAGGAGCTGAGCTTCTACGGAGCCGAGGCGGCGGCGGACCAGGGCTACGGCTGGCAGTACATCTACCTCTTCTTCCGCAACCAGGAAGAAGCCAAACGCTTCGGCATCGACCAGGACTTCCTCTCCTCGATCGCCGGCGGCGTCGAGGAACTGAACGGGCCCGAATGGGAAGAAGACCTGGAAGAAAACGGTGCCCCCGGCGGTGCCATCGACAAGCGCCTCGAAGGCTACGAGAAGCTCGGCCGCGAACTCGGCATCCGCGTCCGCCAGGCCGCGATCGTCAGCGGCCCCGACGGCACCGAAACGCTCCAGGACGGCCCGTCGCTGGGTCAGATCGAACGGGCCATCGAAGCGGTTCAGTAATCGGAGTCGCGCACTATCGCGTGTGTGCGTGCAGCCATCGTGAAGCCACCGCGAAAGCCCTGCATTGAGCGACTCTTGCATTCCAATCCCGGCAAGATGTCCGTTACGATCCCGCGCTGGGAAACGGCCAGCCAGGCGAGGGGAGACAAACACGTGGAGTCACGACGGTTGGCTGCGGAATTGAGACGGCGCCGGGGCGGGAGGCCGAGCAGTCAATTCCCCGGCTGGATTCGAATCAGCGACCGCGAAGAGCTTCGAAGGGCGCGATCCTCGCCTCACAAGAGCTGGCGGAGCTGGTCGACCGCGAGGGGGGGTGGATAAGCAGGCTCCGTTAGGTATGAGGCGGCCCTTCCTGCCACTTGTTGAAGTCCCAGACGGTGTCGAAACACGCGCCTGTAGTCAATGGTCCGCCGATGGATCGCATCGTTTCGCATCTGACAATAAAGTCAGGATCCGTTCCCGCGGGTGCGAGCGTAAGCCTCGCCGCGATCGATTCTTCGATATGGACTCGACGGCGATCAGGTCTCCGTCGATGCCGTGGCAGCGGACGTGGGATGCCTGGGGCCGAAGGCGATCCACGGCCTGTCCGACGCCTACGGCTTCGTCCCGTTCGCAGAAGTGTTCAGGCTGCCCTGGTGGAAATGAACAGCTGCCATGGGTTCCTTCCGTCGCGGGGTGCGTGGCGACCGTACACCCGGGGATTCGTGGGGACAAACAGGCTCGCGCAGGATTGTCCAGCGCCCTCGCGCCTACTGGACCGCCTTCTTCAGCTCCGCCCCGGCGCTGAACTTCGGCACCGACTTGGCCGCGATCTGGATCGTCTCGCCGTTGCTCGGGTTGCGCCCCTCACGTGCGGCTCGGTGGACGGCGGCGAATTTGCCGAAGCCGGTCAGCCGAACCTCGTTGCCAGCGGCCATCTGCTTGGAGATCTCCTCGAGAGTGGCGTCGACCGCGCTCTTGGCCTGACCGACCTCGAGACCGCTCCGGGCGGCCACTCCTCTTGCCAACTCATCCTTGTTGACGATTCCCATTTTTGCCTCCTGAGTTCGCTGTCGATCCGCCGATGCGGACTTCGTGGCTGACGCTATCTCGCCGGAAGGTCGCCAAAAGCGTCACAGCTTTTCGCCCATCGACATCTGGGTGCGGCCAAACTGTGGCGGGATGGTGGAGAAACCGAGGTGGTGGGCGATGCGGCCGGCGCAGAATCTGAAGGCGGCCACGTACCGCTGTCCGTTTTGTGGGAAGCACCTGGCTTCGATGTCGGAGCATGTGTTGATCGCGCCGGAGGACGATCGCTCGAAGCGGCGGCACGCGCACACCGAGTGCGTGATGAAGGCGCGGCGCGAGGGGCGGTTGCCGACCCGGGACGAGTGGCTCGAGGCGACGCGCGGGCCACGGCTCTCGCTCGGCGACCGGTTGCGGCGTCTGTTGCCGGGTAAATGATCCGCGACATGAGCCGAGCCCCGCACGAAGCATGCGCCACGGCAGTGCCCGGGCGGTGGTGAACGCCACCTTCTTTGTTCGCTGAAGATTACGATCGTCTCCCGGCCGGTAAAGATTTCGAGCGGGCCAATGCGCTTTGGCGCCGCGAAGTCGAAAAAGTTCCCCGGTGTGGCCCAACGCGCCCGCCCAGCGCTTGCAGGTGCTGTCGACCTGGATCTGCAACGGCGGAGCGCAGGAGGGATGGTCGCTCCCCGACAGTTCGCAGCTGCCATAGAGGAAGCTCCATCCCTCGGACCCCACAACCGTGCTCGCTCTGGGTTCTGGATCGAGCCCCGTCGGGCGGTGGGGACGCTGGCGACGACACTCTGAAAGATCTTGCGATTGTGGCGGCCGTTGTCTGTGTGGCTGGACTTCTCGTCTTGCGACGCTGGCCAGCGCCCGGTTGAGCATGGCCACTCCGGGAGCCACGCCTCAAGGGTCTGACGTGCCGCTATCGTCCGAGAAGCTCTCGATGGGAACTCACACGCGAATCAGAGTCGGAGTAGTTGTTGGATACGGCGTTCTGAGCGGGATATGGATCTACGCTGCGAAGCGGGGAGGATCCGCCCTCAGTACCTCGACAGTGAGCGTGATCGTCTTGGCGCTCGGCTTGGTTGTTGGATTCGTCGTTCGCCGGGCATGGATGTGGCTCAGTCTGATTGGCCCGCTGCTGGCGCTGGGTTATTTGGAAGTGACTGGCTTTGTCGGTTCCGGCGACTGGGCACGAGAGCCGCTTCTGTCGCCACCAGGCGTCGGTGTGCTCATCGGCGTTGGAATGGTCCTGCTGCTCGGGCGGGTGCTCGGCGAAGGGTGGGATTGGCTTCGCGCGGCGGCA
>DATBXZ010000299.1:0-2127 GCA_036513995.1 Solirubrobacterales bacterium
AGCGGCGATCTCGCCCCCGTCCGCCGGCTCTTCGCCCGCGTGCGTGGCGGCGGCACCGACGAACTCGCGGAAGAGCGGCTCCGGCCGGTTCGGCCGCGAGTTGAACTCGGGGTGGAACTGGGCGGCGACGAAGAAGGGGTGCTCGGGCAGCTCGACCATCTCGACCAGGCGCTCGTCCGGCGAGGTGCCGCCGCAGACCAGGCCCTCGTCTTCGAGCCGGCGGCGCAGCTGGTTGTTGACCTCATAGCGGTGGCGGTGGCGCTTGTAGATGACGGCCTCGCCGAAGATCTCGCGCGCCTTCGTGCCCTCGTGCAGTTTCACCGGGTCGGCGCCGAGCCGCATCGTCCCGCCCATGTCGGAGACCTCCTTCTGCTCCGGCAGCAGGTCGACGACCGGGAACGGCGTCTCCGGATCGAACTCGGAAGAGTTGGCGCCCTCGAGACCGGCGACGCTGCGGGCGAACTCGACGACGGCGATCTGCATCCCGAGGCAGATCCCCAGGTAGGGGATCTTGCGCTCGCGGGCGATCTTCGCCGCCTGGACCTTGCCCTCGATGCCGCGCTCGCCGAAGCCGCCGGGAATCAGGATCCCGTCGCAACCCTCGAGCTGAGCGGGGTCGAGGTTCTCGGAGTCGACCAGCTCGACCTCGACTTCGACGCCGTGATGGAAGCCGCCGTGCTCGATCGCCTCGATCACCGACTTATAGGCGTCGGCCAGCTGCACGTACTTGCCGACGACGGCGATCCGCACCTTGCCCTCGGCCGAGTCGGCGCTGCGCACCATCGCCTCCCACTCGCCCAGGTCCGGCGAAGGCGCCTCCATCCCGAAGTGGTCGAGGACGAGGTCGTCGACGCCCTCGGCGCGGAAGACCAGCGGCACCTTGTAGATGTTGTCGACGTCGTGGGCGGAGATGACGGCGTCGACGGGAAGGCTGGCGAAGAGGGCGATCTTGCTGCGGATCTCGCGGTCGAGGCGGCCTTCGGAGCGGCAGACCAGCGCGTGCGGCTGGATCCCGATCCGGCGCAGCTCGTTCACGGAGTGCTGGGTCGGCTTCGTCTTCAGCTCGCCCGCGTGCCCCACGAAAGGCACCAGGGTGAGGTGGACGAACATGCTGCGCTTCGGCGTCAGGTCCGTGTACAGCTGGCGGATCGACTCGAGGAAGGGCAGCGACTCGATGTCGCCGACGGTGCCGCCGATCTCGGTGATCACGAAGTCGACCGCCTGCGACTCGGCGACGATCAGGATCCGCTGCTTGATCTCGTTGGTGATGTGCGGGATCACCTGCACGGTGGCGCCGAGGTAGTCGCCGCGGCGCTCGCGCTTGATCACCGAGTTGTAGACGGCGCCGGCGGTGACGTTGGAGGCACGCGAGGTGTTCTCGTCGGTGAAGCGCTCGTAGTGGCCGAGGTCGAGGTCGGTCTCCGCCCCGTCCTCGGTGACGAAGACCTCGCCGTGCTGGAACGGGCTCATCGTCCCCGGATCGACGTTGATGTAGGGATCGAACTTCTGCAGCTGCACCCGGTAGCCGCGAGAGACCAGCAGGCGCCCGATCGAAGCCGCGGCGATGCCCTTGCCGAGAGCCGAAACCACCCCGCCGGTGACGAAAATGAACCTGGTGTCGCCTTTGTGGGAAGGATTCATGCTCTGCCGAGCGAGTCTAGCCAGCGCAGTGGCGGAACCGAATCGATCGTCGTCGAAATAGACCGCAACTCGCCGTAAATCGTCAGCGCCAGGACCACCGCGAGGGCGATCAGGCGCGCGTCTCCTCCCAGATTGGTCAGCAGCCAGACGCCGGCGACGGCGCCGACCAGATTCGACCCGGTGTCGCCCAGCATCGCCCGCTCGCGCAGGGTCAGCCAGGCGCCGACCAGGACCGGCCCGGCGAAGATCCCCAGCAGTTCGAGCGGCGCCAGCGTCCAGGCGCCGAGGCAGAGCCCGGCCCCGAGCAGCGCCAGCCCCTTCTCCGCCCGCCCCGGCCGCAGGTCGAGCAGGTTGCCCAGATTGGTAGTGAGGATCAACAGCACCACGTCGGCGACGTAGCGCCAGCCCTCGAGGCCGCGGCCGGAGGCCACGTAGGCGGCCAGCGCCAGCGCCCCGATCGCCTTGATCGCCCCGGTCGAGAGCCGC
>DATBXZ010000300.1:0-6187 GCA_036513995.1 Solirubrobacterales bacterium
CCGATCATCACCGCGTCGAAGCGACGGCGCAGGCCCGCCAGCATCGCCGTGTCGGCGCTGGAGCCGATCGGGCCGGAGACGCCGCCGATGGTCGCCCGCCCATCGACGGTGGCGGCGAAGTTCATCGCCACCAGCGGGCGCTCCTCCCGCGGTCGCTCCCAGGGGCAGTAGGTCTCGAGCTGCTGTTCGACCGAGGTCGGGCCGGGGTCGGGGAGTAGGCGCCGCACCGGCGCAGCCTAGTGGGGCGCGGCGGTGGCTAGGAGTAGTCGTGCCAGCCGGCGAACTCGCGGCCGGCGAACTTCTGCAGGCCGGCGACGTCCTCGCCGAACTGGGAGCGGATCGTCTCGAAGAGGTCGTCGGGCAGCTCCGGCTTCGGCGCCGGCGGCTTCTCCGGGTCGTGGACCAGCTTCTCGACCCGCCAGCGCAGCGGCTCCGGCAGGCGGTCGAAGTTGCGGTCGAAGGAGCGGAACCCGGGCAGCTTGATCAGCTTCTCCATGAGCTGGTATTTGTCGCCCTCCTTGGCCCCCGACTTCTCCCACTCGCGGTCGAACTGCTCGGAGGTGAAGCTCTCGTCGACGCCGGCGAAGGCGAACGCCTTGCGCATCGTCTCCTCGCGTTCGCGCTGCAGCTCCTCCTGGGTGACGATCTCGATCTGCTCGCGGTCGAACAGCTCCAGGTAGGGCTGCAGCTGCATCCAGAACTTGGAGCGGTTGACGTAGGAGGAGTTCGGCTCGGAGAGGGTGGGTACGAGCTCGCGGGTCTCGTAGCCGGCGCCGGTCGCGTGGACCCAGTGGGAGAGGATGCGCTTGATCGGGTCGCGCACCATGTAGAGCAGGCGGGCGTCGGGGCAGTGCTCGTGGATCCGCTCGGCGACCCCCTCGAAGCGGGGCAGGTTGGTGTAGTGCGGGGATGACTCGCCGCGGACCTTGAAGCGGTCGTCGAAGCGGCTGGCGTACCAGTCGAGCCCGAGGTCCCAGTTCAGCTCCTCGACGAAGAAGTTGAGCTCCTTCGGCTTCGACATCTGGATTTCCGGATGCAGGCCGAGGTAGTGGTGGATGCTCGTCGTGCCGCACTTGAGCCCGCCGATGATGATCAGGCTGGGCAGCTGGGCGTGCTGTTTGCGGCGGCGGCGAAAGCGGCTCTTGCGATCGGCCGCGTAACGCTCGCGGGCACGCGCGCACATCGCCTCGTCGGCGGGATCGGGGGGGAGGATCTCGGAGGGCATATGCGTGTCGATCTCCGGCACGAGCGGGCTAGTCTAGCTGCGATGCCGCTGGCCGATCTCGAATCGAGTTTCGAATTCTTCTTCAACAGTGCCACGGCATTCTTCCGCCATCTCTCGGAAGTCCACTGGACCCAGTTCGGGGCCGCCCTGCTCTGTCTGCTGGCGATGCAGCTGGCTCGCGCCTGGGCCTGGCGCAACGTCCTGCGGGCGGCCTATCCGGACCGTCGCATCCCCTTCCTGCCGCTCAGCGCCGCCTATCTCGCCGGCGCCGGGATCAACGCGGTGGTGCCCGCCCACGCGGGCGACGTGACCAAGGTCTTCCTGGTCAAGCGCCAGATCCCCGGCTCCTCCTATCCGGCCGTGACCTCCTCCTTCCTGGTCCAGACCGTCTTCGACACCAGCGTCGGCATCCTCGTTCTCTTCTACGCGATCAGCCAGGGCCTGCTGCCGCCGCTGCCCCAGATCCCCGACCTGCCGGCCTTCGAGATCTCCTTCTGGGCCGACCACCCGAAAGCGCTCGGGTTCACGATCCTGGGGCTGCTGCTGGCGATCGCGCTCGGCGTCTACTTCCTCGCGCAGCGGGTGCGGCGCTTCTGGGACCGGGTCCGCCAGGGCGTGATCATCCTCGCCACGCCACGGCGCTACCTGCGCGAGGTCGCCGCCTGGCAGGGAATCGGTTGGCTTTTCCGCTTTGCCGCCTTCTGGTTCTTCCTCGACGCCTTCGCGATCGGCGGTTCGGTCGGCAACGTGATGCTGGTGATGAGCGTTCAGGCGATCGCCAACATCATCCCCTTCACTCCCGGCGGCGCCGGCGCCCAGCAGGCGCTCCTGGTCGCGACCCTGACCGGCCCCTCCCGCACCGCCGTCCTCTCCTTCTCGGTCGGCACCCAGATCGCGATGGCGGCCTGGTCGGTCGTCCTCGGCTTCGCCGCGATCCTGCTCGTCTTCCGCACTACGGACTGGCGCGGCCTGATCCGCCAGGCCCAAGACGAAGCCGACCAGGAAAAAGCCTCGGGCGGCCGAGCTCAACTGGACCAGCCGGGGTAGCGGGCTCCGACCCGCCACTGCCAGGGTGGGCGTTCGCCGGGCGGGAACTCGTAGTGGTTGCGGCCGGGGAGGGTCTCGAGGGGGACCAGGGCGGGGTCGTCGCCGAGCAGGACCTCGACGCCGGCAGCAGCGGCGATCTCGTCTGGGCCGGCGCGGCGGACGAGGCGTTCCCAGCCGAGGGTGGGGCGGTAGAGCCAGTAGGTGAATTCGACCCAGCCGAGTGAGGCGCGACGGTCGACGATCTCGGTGAAGGCCGTGGTGCGGCGCCGGGAGGCGGTCAGGTGAGGGCCGGCGGCGATGGCGCAGCTCTCGCGGCGGCAGCGGCGGAAGTCGACCGGGGCCAGCGGCAGGCCGGACGGGCCCGGCCGCGAGGCGGGGGCCGGCGCCAGTGCCCGCGCCGCGCGGGCCAGCGGCCAGCCGTAGGCGGGGACGAGGGGATGGTGAGAGCAGGCGTCGGGGAGGCGCGGGCCGCAGGCAAGCCGCTTGCCGATCGCCCCGGCCAGGCTGCGGCCGGCATCGATCTTGCCGCCGGCCGCGACCGCGGCGATGCCGGCCAGCAGCAGCAGCGCGACCAGCGCCGCCAGGCCTGCCTGCTCGACGCTCGCCGAGCCCCGCTCCCGATCTTCCCCGTGCCGCATCCATCCGACGCTAGGCCGCTCGCCCGCACGTGTGGCGCGCTCGATGTCAAGACTTCGTGCCGGCGCTGCAGCAGGTCTGCTTACATTGAGGAATGGAGGGCAGCCCCTTCAACCTCTTCGGCGACCCCGACGAGTTCCGTGCCCGCATGGAGGAGCTCTCGGAGCAGATGCAGTCCTCCCAGCGCGTCGCCTGGGCGGACAACGCGATCAAGCTGGCGGTCGAGATGACCGTCGCCTCGATCAACCAGCTCGACCTCACCGGCAGCGCCGACGAGCAGGCGATGCAGGTGCGCGACGCCATCCGCGTCCTCTTTCCCGAGTCCGTAACCCTGGTCCGCGAGGCCAGGGAAGGCTTGTCCTAGCGCAGACGCAGGGCTAGAGCAGTTCGAAGCGCAGGGTGATGACGGCGCCGCGCCCGAGCAGGCCGCCGGCCAGCTCGACCGGGAGCGCGACGACCAGCGCCGGGATCGCCAGCACGATGCTGGCGAGGCCGTCGATCCGCCGCTGCCAGCGCCGCCTCGCCCTGGTGGCCTGGCCGCGCCCGAGCGCGGCCAGGGCGACGTTGTGGCCGAAGGTGACGCTGTTCAGCAGCGTCTGCCAGGTCGCGGCGAGGCCGGCCAGCGGCGCCCAGCGACGCGACTTCACCACCTGGTCGCGGCGCGCCACCAGCCGCCGCGCCGACTCGACCGTGAACAGGTAGCGGGCGCCCGGCTCCAGCCCGGCCCAGCCGGCGTTGCCGAGCGCGGCGGCGAAGCTGGTGCGGTTGGCGATCCGCGGGTTGCCCTCGCCGTCGAGGCGCTCCAGCTCGCCTAGCGCCAGCTCCGGCTCGCCGGGCTCGCCGACGACGCCCAGCCCGCAGCTCTCGCAACGGCTGACGGGACCGTCCAGTCCGGGCTGGGTCGAGAGCCAGCCGAAGAGGGGCTCCCCGCAGGCGGGGCAGGGGGGGTTCTCGGGCCCGGCACCGGCCTCGAGCGGCACGACGGGGGTGCGCTGTGCGTTGCTCATGCGCGGTAGCGTACGGCCCCCGCGGCGAAAGACGATCCGCGAAGCAATCGACGGGGCGCTGCCCCAGTTTCGTTCCCACGAGAGGGGTTGGCGTGCAGAAGAAGCAAGAGGCGATCGCCTGGGAGGCTCGATGGGCCATTCCGGTGGCCACGGCGACCTTCATGGCGGTTGTGCTGATGGTCGCCTCCGGGCTGGTCAGCGCGGCGAGCGGGGAAGGCGACGCCGAAATCCTTCGCTCCATCCACGCCCACGAAGGCTCGGTCGTGCTCTCGGGAGTCCTCCAGGGGATCGGGTTCGCGCTGCTCGCGGTGCCGCTGGTCTATCTGTTCCGCGTCGTCCGCGCCCGCAGCGACGGGGTTCGCCCGCAGCTGATCGGCCTCGTCATCATCGCCCCGATCTTCCTCGGCCTCGCGGCCGGCGTCACCGCCGGCGCCCGCAACGAGGCCGGGAACCAGTTCGTCGCCGGGGAAGCGAAGTCGACCCTCTCCGCCAAGGAAGCGAAGGAAAAGTGCGTCTCCGACCGCAAGGACGAAGGGGCCAAGGACTTCGCTGGCAAGTACGAACCCGGGGCGGGCGAGACCGCCCTCGCGGCCTGCGAAGACCGCAAGATCGAAGACGACGAAGCCTCCAACGCGATCGCGGAAGCGTCGCTCGCCTCGCTCGCGTCCGGGCTCGGCATCGCCGGCGGGCTCGGGTTGGTCGTCGCCCTCTTCTACAGCTGTCTCTGGGCGATGAGGACCGGTATCCTGACCCGCTTCTGGGCCTCCCTGGGGATGGCGCTCGGGGTCGCCGCCCTGCTCGGCCTGATCCTCTTCACGCTGCTCTGGTTCATCTACTTCGGCCTGCTCGTGCTTGGCCGGGTTCCGGGCGGCAGGCCCCCCGCCTGGGCCGCCGGCGAAGCGATCCCCTGGCCGACTCCCGGCGAGAAAGCCGCCGCCGAACTCGAGCCCGCGGACCCAGAGGTGGCCGAGTCGCCCTCGACGGACAACGGTGACGGCGGCGACTCCTCAGATGACGGCGGCGAACGCCGCAAGCGCAAGCGGCGCGACTAGCCGAGTGGGTTGAGCCCCGGCGGCGCCTCCGTCTGCTCGGCGGCGTGGGCCCGTTTGCGGTGGGTGCGGATCTCGCTCATGATCCGCTCCAGGCGTGGCTCGGCGGAGGTGTCGACGTGGCTCATCGCGCCGGCGACGCCGGGGTGGATGGCGGCGATCCGCTCATGCATCGCCTGGGCGACGGCGCGGTAGCCGGGGTGGCCCTCGCGGCCGGAGCGCAGCTCGATCAGGTGCATCGCCTCGCGGGCGTTGAGGTCGAGCGTGTAGCGGATCCGGTAGGCGAGGCTGAGCGCGTAGGGCGCCTGCTCGGCCAGGCCGACCGAGAGCAGCCGCTCGTACTCCTCGCGGGAGACCTCGAGCGCCCGTTCGAACTCGCCTCCGGCTCCGGCTTCGACCACCTCCTCGGGCACGCCGGCGCCGAGGTCGGGGCCGAGTCGCTGCCACTGGCAGGTCAGCATCCGGTGGCGCTGCAGGTCGCGGAAGGCGCCGTAGTCGGAGACGATCTCGAAGCGGTAGCGCAGCGCCTCGAAGCCGCGGCCCGGGCGGTGGCGGCGGTTGGCGCGCTCGCCCACCAGCGCCGCCAGCAGCTCGGCCCGCTCGGAGCGGTCGAGGACGTCGATGCGCGAGAGGATCTCGGTCTCGGGGGTGCCGGCGGCCTCGAACAGGCAGGCGGCCAGCAGGTCCTCTTCGGTCCCGTCGACGTGGATCAGCTCGACCGAGGGGGCGTCCTCGCCGCTGTCGCGGCGATCCAGCCCCAGCCTCGAGACCCAGCCCTCGGTCTGGGCGCGGCGCTGCTCCAGGTAGGAGACCCACTCGCCGCCGCGGTCGGGGCGCTCGACCCGCGAGACGAAGCTCGGCATTACCTGCTTCAGCTCGGCGAGGATCATCCCGCCGTACTCACGCGCCTCCGGCAGCGGCGAGGCCATCAGCCGCAGGATCAGCTGCTCGTAGGCCTGGCCGGAGGCGTAGATGCCGACGTGGCTCAGCGTCGCCGCCGGCAACAGGCCGCGCAGCAGGTCCAGCGCCTTGGCCCGGATCGAGCGCTGCCAGGGGCCCTCCGGTTCGCCCTCGCCGCGCGGCCAGCGGGCCGCCGCCCAGGCCTCGACCTCGACCAGCGAGCGCGAGTAGATCCCGAAGATCTCGTCCATCGCCTGGCCGAACCGCGGCCCCAGCTCCTCGTTGCGGTAGAAGCGGTAGCCGCCGTCGGGCAGCGGCTTGTC
>DATBXZ010000301.1:0-4744 GCA_036513995.1 Solirubrobacterales bacterium
AATCGACGTAGGCGTCGCCGGGGTACATCGAAGCGACGCTGGCGAAGTTGCTGTTCCAATCGACGTTCGGGCACCAGACCCAGGTGGCATTGGTGGCCCCGACCGCTGGCGCAGCTTCGACCAGCTCTATGGCTCGACCTACAAAAAGATCACCGCGACGATCGCCCCCTCGAAGCCACTGATGGTCAGCGAGGTCGGCTCGACCGAGTACGGCGGCTCCAAGGCCGCCTGGATCAAGGACATGCTGGCCAAGATCCCCACCGCCTACCCGAAGATCCGCGGCCTGCTCTGGTTCGAGAAGTACGACGACGGCATGGACTGGCCGATCGAGACCTCGGCCAGCGCCACCAGCGCCTTCGCCGAAGGAATCCAGAACCCCGCCTACGCGGAAAACGAATTCGGCTCTCTGGCCGGCTCCGGCCCGGTCCAGGCCGCAAGCTGACCCGGTCCCCCTTCTCAAGGGGCAACTAGGACAAACGTCCAGCGATCTTGCAGTTCTTGACCCTGGCTGGCATGGCGCCGATGGGCACAGCATGTCCGCCGCTCTCCGCCGCCTGCTGACCGCCACCGCCGTGGCCTCGGCCCTGCTCGTCGCCGTCCCCGGCGGCGCCGGCGCCAAGGGTGCCAGCGCCGGCCATGACGGCCCCCGCCGTGTCGGCATCTCCAGCGCCCGCACCCTCGGCGGGCCCACCTGCAACCGCCTCTCCGCCCGCCCGGGCATCTCGGCTCGGCCTCGCACCGCCGCCCCCCGGGGGCAGGCCGTGCGCCGCCGCGTCATGCGCTGCGGCGGCGCCACCAAGGCAACCGTCTCCGCCGCCGGCGAGCCGCTCTACTGGGGCGCCTGGATCGGCAGCCAGCTGACCGGCAACGAGGCACCCTGGGACATGAGTGCGGTCTCCAAGTTCGAGGGCCTTGCCGGCAAGGGCGCCTCGCTGATCAACTTCTCCTCCCCCTTTGCCGATTGCTCCTCCTCGCGCTGCTCCTTCTACAAATTCCCCGAGACAGAGATGGAAAGCATCCGTGCCCACGGCTCGATGCCCTTCTTCAGCTGGGCCTCGCAGTCGACCCCGTCCAGCCTCGACGAGCCGGACTTCCAGCTCTCCGACGTGATCGCCGGCACCTACGACTCCTACATCCGCGAATTCGCCGAAGAGGCGAAGGCCTGGGGACACCCCTTCTTCCTCCGCTTCAACTGGGAGATGAACGGCAACTGGTTCCCCTGGGCGGAGGGAGTCAACGGCAACCAGCCCGGCGAATACGTCGCCGCCTGGCGCCACGTGCACGACATCTTCGCCCAGGTCGGCGCCACCAACGCGACCTGGGTCTGGTGCCCCAACGTCGACCCCTCCCACAGCCTCCACGACCTCGCCTCGCTCTACCCCGGCGACGAATACGTCGACTGGACCGGGCTCGACGGCTACAACTGGGGCACCAACCCGGTCCGCCCCGACCGCTGGCGCAGCTTCAACGAACTGTTCCGTTCGACCTACGACCAGATCACGGAAGCGATCGCCCCCACGAAGCCGCTGGTCGTCAGCGAGGTCGGCTCGACCGAGGACGGCGGCTCCAAGGCCGCCTGGATCACCGATGCCCTCGAATCGGCCCGGACCGAATACCCGCAGATGCGCGGCCTGGTCTGGTTCGACAAGTACGACGACGGGATGGACTGGCCGATCGAGAGCTCGAGCAGTGCCACCAGCGCCTTCGCCGCCGGCATCCAGAGCTCTTCCTACCTGGCCAACAATTTCGCGTCGACGGGGTCGGGGACGGTCCAACCGGCTGGCTGAGCCAATCGGGAGCGTCGGTGAGTGGAGTCCCTAGACTCCCCCGACCTCCTGGGCAGGGGAGATTGAAATGCGGACGAAAAACGGAAAAATCCAGATCGGCATCGCCGCGGCGATGGTCGCCCTGGCGGCGATCGTGCCGCTGGCGCAGGGAGCATCGGCCACGGGTCATCCGGCCCATGCAAAGCACGGGAAGGCCAAGGCCAAGCACGGCAAAGCCAAGGCGAAGAAGGCCGATGCCCGACAGCGCGGCACTTACTGGGGCGCCTGGATCGGCACCCAGCTGACCGGCAACCAGCCGCCCTGGGACATGTCCTCGGTCAGCGCCTTCTCGGGTCTGACCGGCAAGAACCCCTCCCTGCTCGAGTTCGCGGCGCCGTTCGCCGACTGCAGCACCTCCCCCTGCAACTTCTACAAGTTCCCCAGCTACGAGATGCAGACGATCCGCAACTACGGCGCGATCCCCTTCTTCAGCTGGGGCTCGCAGTCGACCCCGGTGCCGGACGACCTCGGCGAGCCCTCCTTCCAGCTGGCCGACATCGCCAACGGCACCTACGACTCCTACATCCGCGAATTCGCCGAAGGCGCCCGCGAATGGGGCCACCCCTTCTTCCTCCGCTTCGACTGGGAGATGAACGGCAACTGGTTCCCCTGGGCGGAGCAGGCAAACGGCAACCAGCCCGACGACTACATCCTCGCCTGGCGCCACGTGCACGACATCTTCACCCAGGTCGGGGCGACCAACGCGAACTGGGTCTGGTGCCCCTACGTCAACGCGACGCCGAAGCTGGGGCCGCTCGCCCGCTACTACCCCGGCGACGAATACGTCGACTGGACCAGCCTCGACGGCTTCAACTGGGCCAACAACGGGGTCAACCCGCAGCCCTGGACCAGCTTCGACAAGATCTTCGGCCCCAGCTACCGGGCAATCGTCAACAAGCTCGCCCCCGGCAAGCCGATGCTGCTGGCGGAGATGGCCTCCGGCGGCAGCAACCGAGCCAAGGCGACCTGGATCGACCAGATGTTCAAGCAGCTCCGCACCAAGTACCGGCGCATCCGCGGGGTGATCTGGTTCGAGCAGGTGGACCGCGGCGTGGAGTGGCCACTCGAGTCCGGCCCGGCCGCGACTGCGGCCTTCAGTCGCGGCATCCGCCCGAGTAGCTTCAAGGACAATGACTACTCAGCCCTCGAAGGCGCCAAAATCCTGCCGCCGAGCTGATCCACGCCGCCCAGTCGCGCGTAGCACTGGGGGCGCATCGCAGCAAAGGCCCTCGGGCGGGGTTTCCAGGTCGAGGACAATCGAGATCAACGCGTGAAACCGCCGGCAAATCACAGACATCGAGTCCGTTCGCGGACCTTCTCGCTGCTGACCCTGGCGGCGATCGTGATCTGCGCCCTACTGCCGGCCTGCGCCTACACCAAGACCTCGCCGCCGCCGAAGCCGCTCTACTGGGGCGCGGTGATCGGCAGCCAGTTGACCGGCGAAGCGGCGCCCTTCGACTTCGGCGCGGTCGAAGCGTTCGAGGGCGAGGCCGGCAAGGGGATCTCGCTGCTCAGCTTCTCGCAGCCGTTCGCGGACTGCAGCGCGGCCTGCCGCACCTTCCCCTTCCCCAAGGTGGCGATGGAAACCCTGCGCGAACACGGCACGATCCCCTTCCTCAGCTGGGCCTCGCAGTCGGTGCCGTCGAGCCTCAACCAGCCCGCTTACCAGCTCAGCGCGATCGCCAACGGCTCCCAGGACGCCTACATCCGCGAATTCGCCGAACTGGCGAAGGAATGGGAACACCCCTTCTTCCTCCGCTTCGACGCCGAGATGAACGGCTTCTGGTTTCCCTGGGGCACGGGCGTCAACGGCAACAAGCCGGGCCAGTTCGTCGCCGCCTGGCGCCACGTGCACGACATCTTCACCCAGGTCGGGGTGACCAACGCGACCTGGGTCTGGTGCCCCAACGTCGACTTCACCCGTAACCTGACCCCGCTCGAGAGCCTCTACCCGGGCAGCAGCTACGTCGACTGGACCTGCCTCGACGGCTTCAACTGGGGCAAGACGCGAAACTCGGCAGGCTGGCAGAACTTCGACGAAGTCTTCGAATCGACCTACCGGCGGGTCGCCAAGGTCGCCCCGAACAAGCCGATGGTGATCGGCGAGACCGCCTCCGAAGAGCGCGGCGGCTCGAAGGCGAACTGGATCAAGGAAACCTTCAAGACGATCCCCTCCAAGTACCGCAAGGTCCGCGCGGTGATCTGGTTCGACGAAAAGGACCAGGGGATGCACTGGCCGATCGAGAGCTCCCGCTCCGCCACCAACGCCTTCGCCAAGAGCATCTCCCGCCCGCTCTTCCGGGCCAACGAATTCGCCGACCTTCCCCCCAGCCCGATCTTGCCGCCGGCCGGGGGCTGAGCCGACCGCCGGCTAGCCGAGGCGCTCTTCGAGCGCCGTCAGCTGGGCGGAGATCTCCGCCGGCAGCTTCTCGCCGAACTTGGCGAGGTGCCCCTGGATCTGCGGCAGCTGTGCCTTGACCAGCTCGGTGTCGACGCTGAGCAGCTCTTCCATCGCCTCGGCGGAGACGTTGAGGCCCTCGGTGTTGATCGCACCCTCGGTCGGCAGCAGGCCGATCGGGGTCTCGACCGCGTCGGCGGCGTCCTCGCAACGGCGGAAGACCCACTCGAGGACACGGCTGTTCTCGCCGAAGCCGGGCCAGAGGAACTTGCCGTCGGCGTCTTTGCGGAACCAGTTGACGTAGAAGACCTTCGGCAGCTGGATGCCGTCGGTATTGCCGATCTTCAGCCAGTGGGCGAAGTAGTCGGCCATGTTGTAGCCGAGGAAGGGCAGCATCGCCATCGGGTCGAAGCGCAGGGCGCCGACCGCGCCGGCCGCCGCCGCCGTCGTCTCCGAGGACATCGTCGCCCCCATGAAGACGGCGTGCTCCCAGTCGAACGCTTCGCTCACCAGCGGCACC
>DATBXZ010000302.1:0-3580 GCA_036513995.1 Solirubrobacterales bacterium
GGCGGCGATCCGGCCCGAGCGCTTCGCCCGCCTGGTCACCCTCGCCGGGATGCTGATCGAAGCGGCGAAAAAGGGCGAGCGGCTGCAGATCGCCGAGCTGCGCCAGCGGCTGGAGCTGACCGACGAGGAGCTGCGCGAGGACGTCGAGCTGCTCAACGTCGTCAACTTCGGCGGTGGGACCTACGTCCTCTACGCCGAATTCATCGGCAGCGAGATCGAGGTCGACTCCGAGCCCTACGGCGACAACTTCGCCCGCCCGGCACGGCTGCTGCCGCTGGAGGCGAAGGCGCTGGTGGCGGCGATCGACCTCTTCGGCGACCACCTGCCACAGACCGACCTGCAGAAGGCGCGCAAGCGGATCGTCGACGCGCTCGGCCACGACCCCTCCGAGGAGGGGCTGGAGATCGCCTCCGCCGGCGGAGGCGACGCCGAGGTGGCGCGCAAGGTCAACGAGGCGATCGCCGGCAGCAGGGTGCTCGAGCTCGCCTATTACAAGGAGAACGAGGACCAGTTCACCGATCGCTCGGTCGAGCCCTACCGGCTCGAGAACGGGCGCGAGGGCTGGTACGTCGAGTGCTACGACCTGACCAAAGGCGGCGTCCGTCACTTCAAGCTCGACCGGGTCAAAGAGGCGACGCTCTCCGAGCAGACCTTCGAGCCGCGGGCCGAGGTCGAGGAGCTGGCCGGGGTCGAGGGCTGGATGACCCACGGCGAAGTGCCGACCGCCCACGTCGCCCGCGTCTGGGTCTCGCCGGAGCGGGCACGCTGGCTGCGCGAGGAGCGCACGGTGGTCGAGGAGCTGGCCGACGGCGCCGTCGTCGTCGAGCTTCCCTACGCCGGCAAGTCCTGGCTGGTGCGGGAGATCCTCCGCGGCGCCGGCGACCTCGTCGTGCTCGAGCCCGAGGACGCCCGCGAAGCGATCGCCAAGGAGATCGCCGGCTGACCGAGGCTCCGGGCCACCCGGAGGTGCTGCGGATCGTCGCCCCCAACCCGGGGCCGATGACGCTGGAAGGGACGAACACCTACCTGTACGGGGCGGATCCCTGCGTCGTGATCGATCCGGGGCCCGAGGACGAGGGGCACCTGGAGGCGATCCGCGCGGCGGCGGCGGAGCGCGGCGGGATCGGGCTCGTCCTCCTCACCCACTCGCACGGAGACCACGCCGCCGGCGCCGAGCAGCTCGCCGCCGCGGCGGGTGCGGAGGCCGCCGGAAACGACGCCCCGCCGGTCTTGCTCCCGGCCGGCGGCGAGACCCACGGCGGCCTGCGCGTCCTTGCCACCCCGGGCCACGCCGCCGACCACGTCTGCTTCCTCAGCGAGGACGGGGTCTGCTTCAGCGGCGACCTCGTGCTCGGACTCGGCTCGACGATCGTGCCCCCGGGCGACGGCTCCCTCGCTGCCTTCATGAGCTCGCTGCGCCTGCTGCAGGCCGAGGAGATCGAGCTGATCGCCCCCGGCCACGGCCCCTGGGTCACCGACCCCGTCGCAAAGCTGGCCGAGTACGTCGAGCATCGCGAGATGCGCGAGCGGCGCCTGCTCGCCGCCCTCGACCGCGGCGAGCGCTCCCGTGCCGCCCTCCTTGCCGAGGCCTGGGACGACGTCCCGATCGAGCTGCTGCCGATGGCGGCGATGGCGATGGAGGCGCACCTCGAAAAGCTCGAGGCCGAGGGCCGACTCCCCGAGGACTTGGCCGGAGAGCCGCCCGCTTAGAGGGGCTGGCCCCCTAGCGCCTTTTTTTGCCCTGCGGATCGCCCAGGTAGCGGGCGATCGCGTAGCCGCCACCGCTGCCGAATTTCGGCCCACTGATGCCGCCGCCGACCAGGATCCGTCCCCCCGCCGTCAGTGCCTCGGTGGCGAAGCTGTCGGTCGGGCCACCAAAGGCCGTGGTGAGCGAGCCGTGGTTACCGAAGGTACGGTCGGTGCTGCCGTCGGCATTCAGCCGCGAGACGAGGAAGAGCGAGCGCCGCAGCTTGTTCTTCGGCGACTTCGAGATCCGTTTGGTCAGCCTGCCCGCGACGACTATCCGGCCGCTCGAGTCGACCGCCAGCGTCGACAGCGAGCCGTGCTTGGGGAGGAAGACGTTGACCCTCCCGATGCGCCTGAAGCTCGGGTCGGCGGCGCCACTCGGCAGCAGCTGCTCGATCGTCTGCACCCGCACCCGGTGTTTCTTCTTGCCCTTGCCGATGCTGATCTTGTAGGGCTCGTTGTCCATCAGCAGGATCTTGCCCGTGGGGGTTACCGCCATCGCCGGGGGGAAGGCGAAGTCCAGGGTGCGGAAGCCGAAGGAGCCGAAGCCTGAGTCGACGTTGCCGTTCGGGTCGATGCCAATCATCACGGAACTCGGCCCTTCCTCGCCGCTGCAGAGGGGCCCGCCCGAGGCGAGCGCCAGGAAGCCACCCGGCCGCGGCTCGATCTGCCCGACTCGGGCCAGGCCTTCGACCAGATGGAAACCGAAGCTCGGGTCGACCGCGCCGCTTTCGGTGAGCCGGGTGACGAACCCCTCCGAGTTGACGGACCGCGTGCAGCTCAGTTCGGTCACAACGCCACCGGTGATCAGGATCCGGTTCTGTGGATCGATCGCCAGGTTGGCGATACCGACCGAGGCGCCCGGGTACCTCCCGCCCGCCGCTTTGGGTGCCGGGAGGTTGAAGTTGGTGACCAGCGTGCCGCCGCTGCCAAAGCCGGTATCGGGGCTGCCGTCGGCGTTGAAGCGCATGACCGTGGCCGAGCTCAGCACCGGGTCGGGGGTCGAGTTGGTCGGCACCGGGCGCCTCACCCCGGCGAGGACGATGCGGCCGGCGGAGTCGACCGCGGCGGAAGCGAGGACGAAGACCGCGCCGACCGGGCGCGGCACCGTCACCACGCCACCGCTGCCGAAGCTCTTGTCGAGCTTGCCGTTGGCGAGGAAGCGAACGATCTTGGTGGCGCCGGCGACGACCGTCTTGCCGCCAGGAGCCTGCGCCATCTCGAGATGGCCAGGGGCGAACGAGAAGGGCAGTTCGTACTGAGGGCCTACCGATCCGGTGTTCCCGGCCGGGAAGCCAACGGTCACCTTGCCGCCCTTGCCGAAGCTGGGGTCGAGGCGGCCGGCCGGAACTCCCTTGGCTGCGGCGGTCGAGGAGGCCACGGCACAGGCCGCGAGCAGACAGGCCAGCGCCAGCGCCGTCTGCCAGATTCCTGCCCTTGCCCCGCTTTGCCCGTTCATCGCATCTCCCCTGTTGGTTGCCTGGCAACCGAAACAATCCCAAAGCGCTCGGAAAGTAGCGGTGCGAGCTCCTGGCCAGCTGGCCAGATTCTGATAGACAATCGCTATGAGTCGCTTGAGCAAGGGTCAGGTGGCACGGGCAGGGGCCTTCGCGGGACTGGCCGGCACCGGAATCGCCACGGCCGCGACCGCGGCGGCCTGGCGCTGGCTGGCGCGACGGCCGTTGCCGCAGCAGCGCGGCACGCTCGAGCTGGAGGGCCTGGAGGGACGGGTGCGGGTGCGACGCGATCGCTGGGGCGTTCCTCACGTGGAGGCCGACGCGAAGCGGGACCTCTACTTCGCCCAGGGCTTCGTCCACGCCCAGGACCGGCTCTG
>DATBXZ010000303.1:0-3079 GCA_036513995.1 Solirubrobacterales bacterium
CATCCCCATCAGGGTGTCGCGCAGGTAGGGGCCTTGGTAGCGACCGTGCTCCCAGGAGCGGCCGGCGGCCTGGCCTAGATAGGCGGCACCGCCCGAGCGCAGCTCGCGCACGCTGAGCGCCCGCCGCCGCGCCACCGACTCCTCGTCGCCCTCGTGGCCGACGATCACCAGGGCGCCGCCGCGGCGCCTGCGCAGACCGAGATAGCCGCCGAACAGCTTGCCGGCGGCACCGCGCGGTCCCGAGAGCGCCAGCGAGCCCTGCGTCTCCTCCTCGTCGGAGACGCGGACTACGTCTGGCAGGCCGGGGCCCTGGGCGAGGGCGCGGACGATCTCGGCGCCCTGCTCGAAGCTCGCCGCCATCCAGGCCTCGTAGCGGCGAACCTGCGGGGCCGGGCGGACCCGCACCGTCACCTCGGGGATGACGCCCAGCACTCCCTCGGAGCCGACGATCAACTCCCGCAGCGCCGGCCCTGCCGCCGTGTGCGGCGTCTCCAAGGTTTGCATCTCCCCGGCCGGCGCCAGCAGGCTAACCGAGCTGACGAGCGCGTCGAAGCGCCCGTAGCCGCTCGAGGCCTGTCCGGCCGAGCGGGTCGCGGCGAAGCCGCCGATCGTCGCGTACTCGAAGGACTGCGGGAAGTGGCCGAGGGTGAGGCCCTCGCGCCCCAGCGCCGCCTCCGCCTCGGGCCCGCGCAGACCGGCGCCGAGGCGAGCGGTGAGGGAGCGGCGATCGACGGCGACCTCGCGCAGGGCGCCGAGATCGAGGCTGATCAGGCGCTCGTGCCTCCCATGCAGCGGCTCGACCCCACCGACGACGCTGGTGCCGCCACCGAAGGGGACGACCGCGATGCCCTCGCGAGCACAGACGTCGAGGACGCGGCGCAGGGCGCCGGCGTCGGCGGGCATCACGACCGCGTCCGGGGCCGCCTCGAGGCTGCCGCCGCGCATCCGCGCCAGGTCGACGTAGCCGCGCCCGCTCGAGTGCCGCAACCGGTCCTCGAGCGACGTGAAGATCGCCTCGGCGCCGACCGCCTCGGCCAGGGCCGCCGGCAGCGACCCGGGGGCCGGCAGGGTGAAGTCGTCGATGCCGGTTGCCAGCGGCCACGGCTGCAGCTCGCCGATCCGCTCCCGCAGCACCGCCAGCGCCTCGGCGTCCAGCTCCGGTGCGATCGCCGGGTCCCCCCATCCCCACCAGTTCGAGTCGCGTCGAGGCTGGCTCACGTCAGCGCCCGCTCGATCCCGTCGAGCGCCTCGTCGAGGATCTCGCCCTGGCCACGGCGCATCATCGGCGAGCCCAGTCGCGACATCCCTTTCAGCGTCTGCACCGAGCTGAGGTCGACCTGGGTGCCGCCCTCGGCCTCGCGCAGGGCGACCTCGATCCGGGAGCTGCGCAGGTGGCGGGCGAAGGGCGTGCCCTCCAGCTCCTGCTCCCAGACGTAGCGTTCGTTCTCGGCCGAGCTGAGGCAGCGGAAGTCGGCCCGCACCCCCCTTCCCTCGCTCGTCTCCAGGACCTTGGTCCACTGGCTGCGGCGGCCGCCGCTCCTGCGCTCGACGTTCTCGACCCGGCTCGTGCGCGGCCACCAGCGCGGCAGGCTGTAGGGGTCGGAGACGAGGCCCCACACCTCCGGAACCGGGGCCGAGACGATGCGACGGCGGGTTACGCGTGGCACAGCTGCGCCGAGCCGTCAGTCGCCGGCGAGCCGGCGGAGATCCCGGATGAGAAGGAGGTGCTTGAGGTGGCTGATGGTGGCCGCCAGGCTTTCCAGGCTCTGCAGCGCCTCCTTGCGGCGCTCGGGATTGCGTGAGCGCAGCGACGGCCCCAGCAGCGCCTCCAGCAAGTTGGCCTCGCGGTCGGCCGAGGAGCGGAAGATGCGCAGGTTGCGGGCACCGACCCCGACCCGCGACAGTTCGTTGGCAGCGCGGACGATCTCGCGGTCGGTCTCGTCGTAGACGACCTTGCCCTCGCGCTTCTCCGGCTGCACGATCCCAAAGTTCTCCAGTTCGGCGATCAGCTCCTCGCGGACGCCGGTCTCCTCGACCACTTCCTCCAGGGCCAGGTAGGCGCGGGAGGTGTCGACCAGGATCGCCCGCCGGGCGGCGCCGTTGGCCGGTTTGCGCTCGGAGTCGCCGAGGATCAGGTCGCCGCCGCCGGCCAGCTCCTGGCGGATCACCCGCAGCGGCAGGAACTCGTCGCGCTGCAAGCGCAAGATCGTCCGCAGGCGCTCGACGTCACTCTGGCTGTAGAGACGGTAGCCGCCGGTGGTACGGCGAGGATTGAGCAGCTTCTGGTCCTCGAGGTAGCGGATCTTCGAGATCGAGACGTCGTCGAACTCGCCCTGGAGGATCTTGCAGACGGCGCCGATCGTCAGCGCCTTGCGCGGCCGGCTGGCCGATTCCGGCGAGCGGGCCGGCTGTTCGGAGACGGGCATGCTCAGCGCTCCAGATAGCTCAGCTTGTACTTGCCGACCTGGATCTCGTCGCCGTCGGCGAGCCGGTGCGACTCGATCCGGCGGCGGTTGACGTAGGTGCCGTTGAGCGAGCCGAGGTCGTCGATGTAGAGGCCGTCGCGGCGCCGCACCAGCAGCGCGTGGTTGCGGGAGACGGTGACGTCGTCGAGGAAGACGCCGGCGTCGGGGCTGCGGCCGATGCTGACCCGGTCCTCGCTGAGCGGGAAGCTCTCACCGGCGCGACCGCCGCCGGCGCGGATCACCAGCGCCGCCCCGGTCTGCTCGACCGCCTCGTCGATGTCGATCGGCTGCATGTCGCCGGTGTCGTCGACGGTGTAGGTCATCGTGGTCGGGTCCTCCCCGCCCTCGGCCGGGCCGGTCCCCAGGTAGGCGCCGCACTTCTGGCAGTAGTTGGCGCCCTCGGGGTTGGCGAACCCGCACTCGGGACAGTGGACAGCCATGGTCGCCTCCGGGCGCTCAGGCGGCCGGCTCGTCCTCCGGCGCGGCCGCCGCCGGCCCGGATCACCAGCGCCGCACCCGACTCCTGCACCACCTCGTCGATGTCGACCGGCTGCATGTCGCCGGTCTCGTCGACCCGGTAGGTCATCGTCGTCGGGTCCTCGCCCCCCTCCGCC
>DATBXZ010000304.1:0-4822 GCA_036513995.1 Solirubrobacterales bacterium
CGCCGCCGTGTCGGTGGTGAAGAACGGATTGCCGGTGCCGGCGGCAAAGATCACCACGCGGTCCTTCTCCAGATGGCGCATCGCACGGCGGCGGATGTAGGGCTCGGCGACCTCCTTGACGTCGATCGCCGACATCACCCGCGTGTGCTGGCCGAGCCGCTCCAGCGCGTCCTGCAGGGTCAGCGCGTTCAGCACCGTGGCCAGCATGCCCATGTAGTCGCCGGTGGCGCGGTCCATGCCGCTCGCCGCCCCGTCGAGGCCGCGATAGATGTTTCCGGCTCCGACCACGATCGCCACCTCGACGCCGCGGTCGCGGATCGCCCCGACCTGCCCGGCGATGCGGTCGACCTCGGCGCCGTCGGTGCCGAAGTCGAGGCTGCCCATCAGGGCCTCGCCGGAGAGCTTCAGGAGGATGCGTCCGAAGCGTGGCTCGGGAGAGTCGGTCACGTGCGGCCGACCCTATTCCTCGCCGACGCGGAAATAGGTGAAGCGGGCGATGCGCACGTTCTCGCCGGTCTTGGCGGCGAGCTCCTGGCGCAGCTCCTCGATCGTCTTCGAGTCGTGCTTCTCGGCGTTGACGTGGGACTGGTCGAGCAGCGCCACCTCGCTGGCCCACTTCGAGAGCTGCCCGGCGACGATCTTCTCGACCACGTTGTCGGGCTTGCCTTCCTCGCGCGCCTTCTCTTCGAAGACCCGCTTCTCGGCCTCGCGCTCCTGCTCGGGGATCTCCTCGGAGGAGACGTAGCGAGGGGCGGTCGCGGCCACGTGCAGGGCGACCTGGTAGGCGAAGGCCTTGAAGTCCTCGTTGCGGGCGACGAAGTCGGTCTCGCACTGGACCTCGACCATCGCCCCGACCCTGTCGTTGGCGTGGATGTAGGAGGAGACGACCCCCTCTTCGGTGCCGCGGCCTTCGCGCTTGGCGGCGGAGGCCTGGCCCTTGACCCGCAGCAGCTCGATCGCCCGCTCGGTGTCGCCATCGGCCTCGATCAGGGCGGCTTTGACGTCCATCATCGCGGCCCCGGTGCGGTCCCGGAGCGCCTTCACGTCGGCGGCGGTGATGCTCACGACTCGCCTCCCTCTTCGACCGCGGTGGGCGCAGGCTCGCTGGGCTGCGCCTCCGGCGCGGCTTTGGCGGCGGCGGGCTCGGCCGGTTTCGCGGGCTCGGCGGCCTCTTTGGGCGCCTCTGGCGCCGGTTTGGCTGCCTGTGGGGCGGCTTTGGGCGGTGCCACGTCCGGGGTGGCCGGTTTCTGCGCCGGCTGGGCGGGGGTCGCCGCGGCCGCGGCCTGGGCCTGGGCGGTGGCTTTCGCCTGTGCCTCGGCATCGGCCGCCGCTTTCGCCGCCGCCTCGGCCTCGAGCCGGGCTTTCTCTTCCTCCTCGCGTTTCTTGCGCTCTTCCTCGTCCTTTTTGCGCCGCGCCATTTCCTCGGCGATGCGCTTCTCCTCCTGCACGCGCCAGGCGCTGGAGCCCTCGTCGACGGCGCCACCGATCGTGCCGATGATCAGCTGGCAGGAGCGGATCGCGTCGTCGTTGCCGGGGATCACGAAGTCGACCGGAGTCGGGTCGCAGTTGGTGTCGACCAGGCCGATGATCGGGATCCGCAGGCGGGCTGCCTCGTGGACCGCGATCTCCTCGGTTTTGAGGTCGGTGACGAAGACCGCGTCGGGCAGGCGGTCCATGTCGCGGACGCCGCCGAGGTTGAACTCGAGCTTGGCGAGTTCGGCCTCCATGCCCATCCGCTCCTTGGTCGGCAGCAGGTCGAGCTTGCCCTCCTCTTTCCAGTCGTTGAGCTCGTGCAGGCGGGCGATCCGGGTCGACATCGTGTTGAAGTTGGTCAGCAGCCCGCCGAGCCAGCGCTTGTTGACGTAGGGCATCTTGCAGCGGTCGGCCCATTCCTGGACGACGTCGCGGGCCTGCTTCTTGGTGCCGACGAAGAGCACGGTGCCACCGCCGCTGGCCAGCTCACCGGCGAAGCGGCGGGCGTTCTCCAGCAGCGCCTCGGTCTGCAGCAGGTCGATGATGTGGATCCCGTCCAGCTCGCCGAAGATGAAGCGGCGCATGTTCGGGTTCCAGCGGCGCGTCTGGTGGCCGAAGTGCACTCCGGCCTGGAGCAGCTCGGTGAGGCCTGCCTCTGGCATCGAATCTCCTTGGTCTGTTGGTGAAGCAATCCCGTCCCGCTGGCCGAGACCTGACGTCAAGCGTCAGGCAGGATCCCGGTTCGCTCTAGAGACGGGGGTTGGTTTGGACGGGGGATTGTAGAGGGCTAGGGCTGGGAGGCGCGGGCCGCGTCGAGGGCAGCCGCGAGGTCCGCCGGCAGCTCCGACTCGAAGCTGAGCCGCTCGCCACCGAAGGGGTGGTCGAAGGCGAGCCGGTGAGCGTGCAGGAACTGGCGCTCGAGGTCGTAGCGGCGGGGCCCGCCGTAGGTGACATCGCCGGTCAGCGGATGGCCGATCGCGGCAAAATGGGCACGGATCTGGTGCGTGCGGCCGGTCTCCAGCTTCACCTCCACGTAGCTCTCCAGCGGCAGCAGCTCGAGCACGGTGAAGTGGGTACGGGCCTCGCGCGAGGCGGCGCCGGAGACCGCCATGCGGTGGCGCTGGCGCGAGGCGCGGCCGATCGGGGCGTCGATCGTGCCGGTGCGGGAGCCGAGCTTGCCGCCGGCCAGGGCGAGGTAGACGCGTTCGACCTCGCGGCGCTGGACCTGCGCCTGCAGGGCGGCGTGGGCCTCGTCGCCGCGGGCGACGACGAGCAGGCCACTGGTGCCCTTGTCGAGCCGGTGGACGATCCCCGGCCGCTCCGGGTCCTCGCCGCCGCCGAGGATCTCGCCGAGCTCGTCGACGAGGGTCCGGCCCTGGTGCGAGGGCGCCGGGTGGACGACGAGGCCGGCCGGCTTGTCGACCACGGCCAGCGCCTCGTCGAGATGGACGATGCGCAGCTCCGGCTCAGCCACCCTCGTGCTCCCGCTCGGCTTCTCGTAGGTAGAGGAAGACCAGCAGCAAGACCCCGGCGGTGATCGCCACGTCGGCGAGGTTGAAGGGCGGCCAGGGCGGCAGGTTGACGAAGTCGGTGACAGCACCGGCGCGGACGCGGTCGGCGAGGTTGCCGATCGCGCCGCCGGCCAGCAACCCGGTCGCGACCCACATCCACGGGCGCGTGGGATTGCGGGCGAAGAGGTAGCCGACCACACCCAGCGCCACCACGGTGATCAGGACCAGCGGCGTCCCGGCCCCGCCGGCGAGGCCGAAGGCGACGCCCTGGTTGTGGGAGAGGGTGAGGCCGAGCGGCCCGAGCACGTCGACGTCCTGGCCGGGGACCAGGTGCGCCTCGATCGCCGCCTTGGCGGCCTGGTCGACGGCAAGCACGAGCGCGGCGAGGCCGCCGGCGAGGCACCAGGCGCGGGTGGAGGCGCTCACCCGGCGATCAGGCTGACGACGATGGCCTGGACCACGAACAGCACGATGATCCCGATCACCGGGCTGAGGTCGAGCGCGAACCCGGCGCCGCCGATCGGCGGCAGGAAGCGACGGAAGAGGTTGAGGTAGGGGTCGGTGGTGTCTTTGACGAAGTCGAGCAGCGCGCGTAACGCCCGGTTGTAGGGCATCCGCGGCACGTAGGAGATGAGGATGTTGGCGAAGATGAGGACGATGTAGACGATGAAGAGGGCGTTGACGTAGGTCGCGACGTCGCCGCGGGTTAGCGCCAGCGGGATCACCGCCGCATCCTCTCCAGCGAGGCCTGCACCGCCGCCTCGAAAGCAGCCCGGGCGCCCTCGCGATCGAGTGCCTCCAGGCCGGCCTCGGTACTGCCGCCGGGGGAGGCGACCGCCCTGCGCAGGTCGGCCGGCGCCCAGGTCCGCAGCAGCTCCGCTGTTCCCGCCGCCGTCTCCACGACCAGCTTCCGGGCCAGCTGCGGGTCAAGCCCGTCGGCCGCGCCCGCGTCGGCGATCGCCTCGACCGCCAGCGCCAGGTAGGCGGGCGCGCAGCCCATAACCGCGGTCGCCGCGTCGAAGTCCTCGTCGGCGATCTCGACCAGGGACCCCAGCACGGCCAGCTTCGCTCGCACCTCGGCCGAGGCATCCCCGGCGACGCAGAGCACGCCCCTGCGCACCTCCACGCCGACGTTCGGCATCACCCGCAGCACCTCGGCCTCCGGGAAGGCGGCCTCGAGCCGGGCGACGGGGACCGCGGCCAGGATCGAGACCAGCCGGCTGGCCGCGCCGAGCTCCGGCGCCACCGCATCGAGCGCGGCCGGCTTCACCGCGACCACGACGAAGTCGGCGCGCTCGGCGATCTCGCGGTTGGAAGCCGCTTCTCCCCCGACCTCCTGCGCCAGCCGCACGGCGCGACCGGACCCGGAGTCCGAGAACAGCATCCCCTCGAGCTCGCCGGCCCATCCCCGCGCCATGGCGGCGGCCATGCTGCCCGATCCGACGAAGCCGACGATCATTGCCAGCAGCCTAGCCGCGCGAACGAAGGAGGCGGAGAGCGGCGGCTAGGACTGGTTGAAGAAGCCCTTGTCGATCAGCCTCGCCTTTTCCTCGGCGGAGACGTCGACGTTGCGCGGGGTGAGGAGGAACATCTTCTCGGCGATTCGCTGCATGCCGCCGTCGAGGGCGTAGGTGAGGCCGGAGCAGAAGTCGATCATCCGCTTCGAGAGCTCGTGATCGGCGGTCTGCAGGTTGAGGATCACCGGCACCTGCCGTTTGAACTGGTCGGCGACCTGCTGGGCGTCGTTGAAGTTGCGGGGAATGACCAGGTGGACCTGGATGTCGCCGCCGGAGCCACCGTTGTCGACCGGGCGCAGGGTGCGCGTGCGGCTGGCGGCG